>JAJAYS010000339.1 GCA_026786065.1 Polaromonas sp. | reverse complement strand
TCCCGGACCTGATCCGGCACCCATGCCATACGCCACGGCCGCACCCGCAATGACGGACTTGGCGGCAACCCCCCGGCACGCTGGCATGAGCCGCCGGGCCGTCCTCAAGGCGACGACCCAAGCCTGCAAAGCGGGGCTTGTCCCATGAGCCTGCGCGTGCACGATCTCGGCAAACATTACGGCGACGTCCGCGTCTTCAGCGACGTCTCGCTCGAGGTGGCCCCCGGCGAATTTGTCGCCATCGTCGGCGAGTCCGGCGTCGGCAAATCGACGCTGCTCAACTGCATGGCCGGTCTGGACAGCTGGGACGAGGGCCAGGTCATGCTGAACGGCGCCGACCTCGGCCAAATGAGCGACGACGCGCGTGCGCTGCTACGGCGCCGGCAGGTCGGCTTCGTGTTTCAGGCTTTTCATGTGCTGCCGCATCTGGACGTGGCGCAGAACGTCGGCCTGCCGCTGCTGCTGCTGGGCGAGCCGGATGCTGGCCGCGTCGAGGCAATGCTGGACGCTGTGGGCCTGGCCGGCCTGGGTGCCAGACTGCCGCAGACCCTGAGCGGCGGGCAATTGCAGCGGGTGGCGATTGCGCGTGCGCTGGTGCATCGCCCCAGCCTGCTGCTGGCCGACGAGCCCACCGGCAACCTCGACCCGACCACCGCCGCCAAGGTACTGGACGCGCTGATTGCGCAGACCCGGCAGCACGGCGCGTCGCTGGTGCTGGTGACCCATTCGGAAGCTGCGGCGGCGCGGGCCGACCGGGTGCTGCATTTGCGCAGCGACGGGGTGCAGAACTGACGGACAGAGCAGACTCGGGGCCGGCTTGCAAAAACCCTTCATCGCAGCGCCCCGACCAACGCCTTCCCCGTCCGCACGCCTTCGCCAACACAATGTCCGCATCACCCCGACGCTCGCCCTGCTCCGCAGCTTTTCGTGGCGCGAGCTGACCCACCACCCCTGGCGCAATGCGGCCGCGGCCGCTGCGGTGATGCTGGGCGTGGCGCTGGCTTTTTCGGTGCAGCTGATCAACGCCTCGGCGCTGTCGGAGTTTTCGCAGGCGGCGCGCTCGGTCAATGGCCAGAGCGACCTTGAGTTGCGGGCGGTGCGCGGCAGTTTCGACGAGGCCCTCTTCTCCCGCGTGGCCGCACTGCCGCAGGTCGCGCTCGCCAGCCCGGTTCTTGAACTCGCCAGCACCGCCTGGCGCGGCGACGGCAGCAAACCGGTGCCGCTGCGCATCGTCGGACTGGATCCGCTGGTGATTGCGCAGCTGGCTCCGGCGCTGATGCCGGTGCCGCAGGAGGGTGCCAGCCGTTTCGCGCTCTTTGCGCCGGCCACGGTGTTTCTGAACGCGGCGGCGCAGCAGGCGCTGGCCGACCCGGCCGCGCCGCCTGGTCGCTCCGGAAACGCCGACCGGCTGCGGCTGCAAAGTGGGCTGCAGGCGGTCGAAGTGACGGTGGGCGGTACGGTCGGCGCGGCCGGCTCGCCGCTGGCGGTGATGGACTTGGGCGCGGCACAAGACCTGTTCAACCGGCAGGGCGAACTGTCCCGCATCGAGCTGCGCCTGGCGCCCGGCGCCGACCGGCGCGCGCTGCTGGCCGCGCTGGCGCTGCCGGCCAACGTCAGCGCGACCGAGCCCGGCGACGATGCGGCGCGCATCGGCAACCTGTCGCGCTCTTACCGCGTCAACCTGACGGTGCTGGCGCTGGTGGCGCTGTTCACCGGCGCGTTTCTGGTGTTTTCGGTGCTGTCGCTGAGTGTGGCCAAACGCGCCCAGCAATTCGCGCTGCTCGGCGTGCTCGGGCTGACCGGTGGCGAGCGGCTGCGGCTGGTGCTGGCCGAATCGCTGCTGCTGGGCCTGGTCGGCAGCACGTTGGGCATCGCGCTCGGCGCCGGGCTGGCGGCGCTGGCGCTGCGGGTGCTGGGCGGCGACCTGGGTGGCGGTTATTTCTCTGGCGTCGCGCCGCAACTGCAGTGGAGCGGCGGCGCAGCGCTGGTGTATGCAGCGCTCGGCATTGCGGCGGCGGGGGTTGGCGGCTGGTGGCCGGCGCGCCTGGCCGGCCGGCTGCCACCGGCGCAAACCCTAAAAGGTCTGGGGGCCGGTGCGACCACCGCTGGCGGCCATTGGTTCAGCCTGGCGCTGGTCGCGGCCGCTGGCCTGCTGGCGCTGCTGCCGCCGCTGTTTGGCATCGCGCTGGCGGCTTATTTGTCGGTGGCGCTGCTGCTGATAGGCGGCATCACGGCCCTGCCCTGGGCGGTTGCGCTGCTCTATGACCGGCTGAGCCCGCTCGTGGCTCGGCGGCTGCTGCCGATGCTCGCGGTCGAGCGCGCACGCCGGGTGCGCGAGAGTGCGGCGGTGGCCGTCAGCGGCGTGGTGGCGTCGCTGAGCCTGGCGGTGGCGCTGACGGTAATGGTCGCCAGCTTTCGGGATTCCGTCACGCACTGGCTGGACGTGGTGCTGCCGGCCGACCTGTATTTGCGCGCCTCCAGCGGGTCGGGCAGCGGCGACACGGCGTTTTTCCCGGCAGAGTTCGCCGATGCATTGGGCCGGATGCCGGGCGTGGCGCGGGTTGGACGGCTGCGCGTGACGCCGCTGCTGCTGGATGCCGACCGGCCGACCGTTGCGCTGATTGCCCGCGAGCTGGACGCGCCGGCCGCAACGCTGCCGCTGGTCGGCGACGCACTCGCGGTTCCGGCCGGGCATATCGGCATTTACGTCAGCGAGGCGATGGTCGATTTGTACGGCGCGCAGCCAGGGCGGGTTTTTGACCGGCTTGCAGCATCTTTTACTGCTCCAGACCAATCAAAACGGGCGCAGGCAGCTCCTGATTCGATAGCGACTGGCGCGCCTGCCGGGGTTGCAGCGCAGGCGGCGGCACCGCGCTTTTTCGTGGCCGGCGTGTGGCGCGACTACGCCCGGCAGTTCGGCTCCATCGTGATGGACGAGCGCGACTTTCAGCAACTCACTGGCGACCGCCGCATCAACGACCTGGCGGTCTGGCTGAACCCCGGCGCCGACCTTGAGGCGGCGCAGCAGGCGGTGCGGGCGCTGGCCGACGCCCGGTCGGGTGGTGCCGGCCTGATCGAACTCGCTTCGGTCGGCCAGATCCGCAGCGCCTCACTGCGCATCTTCGACCGCAGCTTCGCCGTCACCTACTGGCTGCAGGCGGTGGCCATCGGCATCGGCTTGTTCGGCGTGGCTGCGAGCTTCAGCGCGCAGGTACTGGCGCGGCGCAAGGAGTTCGGCCTGCTGGCCCACCTGGGGCGGACGCGCCGGCAAATTCTGACGGTGGTGGCAGGTGAGGGCGCGGCCTGGACGCTGATAGGCGCTGCGGCAGGGCTGGCACTGGGGCTGGCGGTGGCGGCGGTGCTGGTGTTCGTCGTCAACCCGCAGAGCTTTCACTGGAGCATGGATCTGGCGCTGCCCTGGCCCCGGCTGCTGGCGCTCTGCGGGGCGGTGGTCGCGGCCGGCACCGTCACGGCCTGGCTGGCGGGCCGGGCCGCTGCCGGCAGGGACGCAGTGCTGGCGGTCAAAGAGGACTGGTGATCCCGAAGCAGCGCGGCAGGCTCGGCAGGCGAAATTTCTGCCTGGCTGGATTGGCATCGTCACGCCGGCACAAGCGCCACGGCGGCTGCGGAAAACGCGCGCCTGAGCCGCTCAAATGCTTCAGATTCCGGCCTTGTCCTACGTGAGATTTCCGATTGGTCTGAGATACTTTTATCAGTCGTTTAAAGCACTGCTTTTCGCCAGCCAGTGTCATCAAAACGCCATACGCGGCGACCAGAATCGCCCTCATGCTTTGGCCGACAGCAGACACCTCGACAACCTATCAGCCGCTCCGGGTTTGTGCCCGGCGCGGTGGCCATCGAAACGCATTGACTGCCCAGGAGACAAAAAATGACTGTTGCCAATTTCCGCATTGAAAGCCGCTTTCCGCTGACGGGTAGCCTGCTGCCGGTCTCGCTTCTCAAACGCGACTACGCCGACCGCTCGCTGGCGGTCGCCGTCGCGGTCAAGAGCGTGACCGACCCGACCTGCCAGCAGGTCCAGGTGGTCTATGTGCCGACCGGCGAGATCGTTTTCGAAACCACGTCCGAGCCGCAACGGCTGTCCTGGTGACCCCGGGGCCTTCTGCATCAACTTGGTGCGTCAGCGGCGGCCGGGTTGGGATGGGCAGCAAGACGCCTTGCTGTAGCCAATCGCCCTGGCAAGGGAAATCAAAGCAGCGCAGCGGACCGCCCGACACCTGCCGGTAGTGGGTCGATTGCAGGTCGGCCCAGGCGTGCCAGCTTCCGCGCCAGACGAACCGCATTGAAGCGCAGTCCTGCCGCAAGGGCGCGGCGGGTCTCTACCCCTGAGGGCATTCGGTTACGGCCAAAATAGCCCGGATGCGCCGCCCACCCACCGACCCGTTCAAGCCCGCCGACAAGCCCAACTACCAGCGCATAGACACGCTCAAACGCCAGTGGATGCTGCGCGGAGCAGCTGCCCTGGCGGCAGGCGCTGGCCTGGCCCCGCAGAGCGTCCGCGCCTTGCCCGCCAAAACACTGCAGTTCCCGCGTGACCGTGGGGCCCACCCCGACTTTCGCACCGAGTGGTGGTACATCACCGGCCACGCCCGGTCGGGCCTGCGGGAGTTTGGGTTTCAACTGACTTTCTTCCGCTCGCGCATCGACGGCACCCAGGCGCTGACATCGCGTTTCGCCGCCAAGCAACTGCTGTTCGCGCATGCCGCCATCACCGACGTGCAGGGCAAAAAACTGCTGCACGACCAGCGCGTTGCGCGCAGCGGTTTCGGCGTGGCCGAGGCCAGCGAGGCCAGCATGGACGTCAAGCTGCGCGACTGGCAGTTGACGACCGCCAGCGCCGCAGGCGGGCAGTACGCCGCCGTGCTGCCATCGGCCGGCTTCGGGCTGGACCTGCAATTCAGCGAAACCCAGCCTCTGCTGCTGCAAGGCCAGAACGGCCTGTCGCGCAAGGGGCCGGACGCGCGGCAGGCCAGCTACTACTACAGCCAGCCGCAGCTTGCGGTGCGCGGGGAGCTGCGCATCCGGGATCAGCGCTTTGCCATCGACGCTGGCAAAGCCTGGCTGGACCACGAATGGAGCGAAGAAATCCTCCACCCCAGCGCCATCGGCTGGGACTGGATCGGCATGAATCTGGACGACGGCAGCGCACTGACCACGTTCCGGCTAAGAGACAAAAACGGCGGCGCGGTGTGGGATGGCGGCTCGTTCCGCGCGGCCGGTGGCACGCCCTATGTGTTCGCCCGAGGCGAAGCAGTGTTCAAGCCGCTGCGCAGCTGGAAGAGCCCGCTCACCCAGGCGAGCTACCCGGTCGAATGGCTGGTCCAGACACCGGCCGACACCTACACCGTAAAGGCCGTCATCGACAACCAGGAACTCGACAGCCGGCAATCGACCGGCGCAATCTACTGGGAAGGCCTGAGCGATCTGATCAACAGCAACGGCCGGCGCGTCGGGCGCGGCTACCTGGAGATGACCGGCTACGCGCAGCCGCTACGGATGTAGCGCCAGCTTGGCCCGACCGCGCGCTGGCGCAGCTGGCGTCGGCGCGGGCTCACAGGGACCGGTGGTCGGCACTGACCGCCGGGAGGGGCCACGACCGATAAGATGATCGGCTGCGGCGCCCGACTTCAGCCCCGCCGCGCCTCTTTAAAGGACCCCATGTCACAGCCCGCCTCCGATCCCGCCTCCCGCGCTCCCCGCCGTCACTTCTCGATGCTGCGCGACTTTCATCTGGCGGACTTCTTCACCTTGGGCAATGCGGCCTGCGGCGTCGGCGCGGTGTTGTTCGCGATGCTCTATATGCAGACGCAAATGCCGTTTCATTTCTTCGCGGCCGCTGCGCTGGCACCGGCGGCCTTTGCCTTCGACGTGTTCGACGGCAAGATCGCGCGGGCGCGCCACCAGCATTCGGCGCTCGGGCGGGAGCTTGACTCGCTGGCCGACATCGTGTCTTTTGGCGTGGCACCGGCGGCGCTGGGCTTCGCGGCCGGGCTGCAGGGCGGCTGGGACGCGGCGGCGCTGATTTACTTCGTCTGCTGCGGCGTCAGCCGGCTGGCGCGCTTTAACGTGACCGCCGAAACCATGAGCGGCGACGAAGGCAAGGTCTCGCACTTTGAAGGCACGCCGATCCCGACCAGCGTGGTGCTGACCGCCGTTCTGGCTTTCGCCGCCTGGCAGGGCCGGATCGGCGACGACCTCTACGGCGGTGGCTTGCAGCTCGGGCCGTGGTTACTGCACCCGTTGGCGCTGCTGTTCGTGCTCTCGGGCAGTTTGATGATCAGCAAGACGCTGCGGATTCCGAAGTTCTGAAGCCTGCACCGCTTGACAGGGCGGGCCGCTAGTCGGTAGTCGGTAGTCGCTATTGAATAGATAGCTGCCCACGCCCGTATTAAAAGGGCTATAGCCCGGTTTTACTTAAACATTTCGCCCTCACCGGCACAATCGTGCCCATGACCCCCGATCGTCCTAAAGGCCAGACGCCGAAGTCGCTGTCTGGCTTGCTGCCGTTTTTGCGGCCTTATCGGGGCCGCATTGCGCTGGCCCTGCTGTTCCTGGTGCTGGCCGCGCTGGCGACACTGGTGTTTCCGCTGGCGCTGCGCAAACTGATCGACGGCGGCCTGGTCGGCAGCGGCCTGGCGGCGGGCAGCGGCGGCAGCGCGCAGATGGGCGAGCAACTGCTGGAGCTGCGCGGCCACTTCTTCGGTCTGTTTGGCGTGGCGGCCGCGCTCGGTGTTTTCTCGGCCGCCCGCTTCTACACGGTGAGCTGGCTTGGCGAGCGCGTCACGGCCGACCTGCGCAACGCGGTCTATGCCCACGTGCTGGCGCAGAGCCCGGAGTTTTTCGAGACCACGCAAACCGGCGAGGTGCTGAGCCGGCTGACCGGCGACACCACGCTGGTGCAGACGGTGGTCGGCTCGTCGCTGAGCATGGGGCTGCGCAATGCGGTGATGGGCGTGGGCGCGCTGGCGATGCTGGTCTATAGCAACCCCTACCTGATGCTTCAGGTGCTGGGCGGCCTGGTGCTGGTGGTACTGCCGTCGGCGTGGTTCGGCCGGCGGGTGCGGCGCCTGTCGCGCGCCAGCCAGGACCGCATCGCCGATTCGAGCGCGATTGCGGCCGAGGTGCTAAACGCGATTCCGGTGGTGCAGAGCTTCACTGCCGAAGGCCGCGAAACAGCCCGCTTTGACCGCTCGACCAGCGCCGCCTTTCACACCGCCATCCGCCGCACCAGGGCCCGCTCGGTGCTGATCGCCTTCATCATCATTGCCACCTCGGCCGCACTGCTGTGGGGCTTGTACCAGGGCGCACAGGCCGTCGCACGCGGCGACATCAGCGCCGGCCACCTTGGGCAGACCGTGGTCTATGTGTTGATTCTGGCGGGTGCCGTCGCCGTGCTGGGCGAGGTGTACGGCGACCTGCTGCGCGCCGCCGGTGCCACCGAGCGGCAGATGGAGCTGCTGGCGCTGCGCTCGCCGATTGCGTCGCCCGCTCAGCCGGTAAGTGCCCGCCTGCCACCGGCCGGCAGCACGCTGCGCGTGTCGGCCCTTACCTTCCATTACCCGTCACGACCGGCGCAGGCGGCCTTGAGCGACTTCTCGCTGGACGTTCCGGCCGGCCAGACGGTTGCGCTGGTGGGCCCCAGCGGTGCCGGCAAAAGCACCGTGTTCCAGTTGCTGCTGCGCTTTTACGACCCGGACTCCGGGCGTATCGAGATCGATGGCGTCTCGACGCGCGATCTGGCACTCAGCGCGCTGCGCAGCCGCATCGGCATCGTGCCGCAGGACGCCGTGCTTTTTTCGACCAGCGCGTTAGAGAACATCCGCTACGGCAGGCCAGACGCCAGCGACGACGAGGTCAAGGCCGCCGCACGAGCCGCCTTCGCAGACGAGTTCATCACCGCGCTGCCCGAGGGCTACGCCAGCTTTCTTGGTGAGCGCGGCGTGCGCCTGTCGGGCGGTCAGCGCCAGCGCATAGCCATTGCCCGGGCGATGCTGAAAAACCCGCCGCTGCTGCTGTTGGATGAAGCCACCAGCGCGCTCGACGCCGAAAGCGAACGCATGGTGCAGGCCGCGCTCGAATCGGCGATGCAGGGCCGCACCACGCTGGTCATCGCGCACCGGTTGGCGACGGTGCAAAAGGCCGACCGCATCGTCGTGCTGGACCACGGCCGGCTGGTCGAGCAGGGAACGCACGAGAGCCTGCTGGCCGCTGGAGGTGTCTATGCGCGGCTGGCTGCGCTGCAGTTCATGGACTGATTGCCAGGCTTTTGGCGTTGCACAGGCGCGCTGCCATGGCCCGTCCGGCCGCCTGATCGGCCGAAAGGCCCGGTGATGACAGAACCGGCCTGCCAGCTTAAGCTGGCGTCCCGATCCCCATCCAGGAGTCATCATGTCGCCCTCGTTAAGCTCACCCAGCGCAGACAGCCCGACCGGCCCGGACAACCCTTATGGCCATTCGCTGCCTTCCTACCTGCAGGCCGAGAATCTCGGCCCCTGGGGCAACTACCTGCAGCAGGTGGACCGGGTGATTCCGCACCTGGGCAACCTGGCGCGCTGGGCCGAAACCCTCAAACGGCCGAAGCGGGTGCTGATCGTCGATGTGCCTATTCACATGGACGACGGCAGCATCGCGCACTTTGAGGGCTATCGTGTGCAGCACAACGTCTCGCGCGGGCCAGGCAAGGGCGGTGTGCGCTTTCACCAGGACGTCACGCTGTCGGAGGTGATGGCGCTGTCGGCCTGGATGTCGGTGAAGAACGCGGCGGTCAACGTGCCCTACGGCGGGGCCAAGGGCGGCATTCGGGTCGATCCGAAAAAATTGTCGCTCGGCGAGCTGGAGCGCATGACGCGCCGCTACACCAGTGAGATCGGCATCATCATCGGCCCGAACAAAGACATTCCGGCGCCCGACGTCAACACCAACGAGCAGATCATGGCCTGGATGATGGACACCTATTCGATGAACACCGGCTCGACCGCGACCGGCGTCGTGACCGGCAAGCCGGTGGACCTCGGCGGCTCGCTGGGCCGGCGCGAAGCGACCGGGCGCGGCGTGTTCACCGTCGGCACCGAGGCGGCGCACCGCATTAACCTAAAAATTTTCGGTGAGCGTGTGGCGATTCAGGGGTTTGGCAATGTCGGCGGCGTAGCGGGCAAACTGTTTGCCGAGGCCGGCGCGCTGGTCGTCGCGGTACAAGACAACGGCGGCACGATTTACCGCGAGGCCGGGCTCGACGTGCCGGCGCTACTCAAACACGTCGCCGCAACCGGCAGCGTCGGCGGATTCGCGTCGGCCGAGGTGCTGGCCACCGACAAGTTCTGGGACGTGCCCTGCGACATCCTGATTCCTGCTGCGCTGGAGCAGCAGATCACCGCCGCCAACGCCCACCGCATCCAGGCGCGCATGCTGATCGAAGGCGCCAACGGCCCGACCACGCCAGCGGCCGACGACATCCTGCAGTCGCGCAACGTGCTGGTGCTGCCCGACGTGATCGCCAACGCCGGCGGCGTGACGGTTAGCTACTTCGAATGGGTGCAGGATTTTTCAAGCTTCTTCTGGGACGAGGACGAGATCAACGCCCGGCTGGTGAAGATCATGAAAAACGCCTTTGCCGGCATCTGGCAGGTTGCCGAAGAGCACAACGTGAGCCTGCGCACCGCGACCTTTATCGTCGCCTGCAAGCGCATCCTGCACACCCGCGAGCTGCGCGGGTTGTATCCGTAATTCCATTTCCGTTTCAGTAATGCTGTCATGCCGGACCTGAGGAGCCTGCCCAGGACTGCGGCAGGGGGCTCTGTGGCTCTGTGGCTCTGTGGCTCCATGGCTCCATGACTTCCTCCCCATCGCG
>JAJAYS010000338.1 GCA_026786065.1 Polaromonas sp. | reverse complement strand
TGGAACCGGGTGTTCTACGACGCCTTGCAAAACAAGGATGCCAAGGTGTTCTGGGAGCAACTGGCGCGCTTCAGCTATCTGGCGTTTGGTTTCATCGTCATTTCGGTTTACCGCTTTTATCTGACCCAGCTGTTAGAGGTGCGCTGGCGCGCCTGGATGACGGCCGACTACCTGCAGCGCTGGCTCTCTGGCCAGGCTTTTTACCGGCTGGAGCTGGCGCGCTATGCCGGAGCCGGAGCCGCCGCCGGCACCGGCGCGGCAGGGGCGGCGCAGTCGGACAACCCGGACCAGCGCATTCAGGAAGACATCAACCTCTTCACCAGCTACTCGATCACGCTGAGCATGGGTCTGCTGAACGCCGTCGTCACGCTGATCAGCTTTGTCGGGATTTTGTGGGGACTGTCGGGCGCGTTCGCCTTCACGCTTGGCGGGGCCAGCTACAGCGTGCCGGGCTTCATGGTCTGGATGGCGCTGCTTTACTGCATTGCCGGCAGCGTGCTCACCCACTACATCGGCCGGCCGCAGATCCGCCTGAATTTTCTGCAGCAGCGTTACGAGGCCGACTTTCGCCACCATTTGGTGCGGGTGCGCGAATACAGCGAGGCGATTGCGCTGGACAAGGGCGAGGCGGTCGAGCGTGGCCATCTCGACACGCGGTTTTCAAAAGTGCTGGCCAACTACCTGCAGCTGATCAAAAAGCAGAAAAACCTGATCTGGTTCACGACGTTTTTCGGCCAGGCGGCGGTGGTGTTTCCCTTTATCGTCGCTGCACCCCGGTTTTTCAGCGGTGCGATTCAGCTCGGGCAGTTGATGCAAATCGCCACCGCCTTCGGCCGTGTGCAGGACGCGCTGAGCTGGCTGGTGGACAACTACAGCCAGCTGGCCATCTGGCGCGCGACGACCGACCGTTTGACCAGCTTTGAAGACAATATTACGGCTCTAGCCCAGCAAAAACGGGCGCAAGCAGCTACAAATACCATAGCAAATGGCCAACCCATCGAGGCCGCAGGCGGCCTTGCGACGCACAGCCTGGACGTCAAGCTGCCCGGCGGCGCAACGCTGCTGGCCGACCTGGCACTGCGCGCCGGGCCCGGCGACCGGGTGCTCATAAAAGGGCCGTCTGGCAGCGGCAAATCGACGCTGTTCCGCGCGCTGGCCGGCATCTGGCCCTTCGCCTCGGGCCAGGCGCGTCTGGCGCTGGGCACCATGTTCATTCCGCAGCGGCCCTACTTTCCAGACGGCCCGCTGCGCGATGCGCTGGCTTACCCCGAGCCCGCTGCAGGCTATGGCGACGACGCGCTGAAGCAGGCGCTGACCGACGCCCTGCTGCCGCAACTGACCGGCCGGCTCGACGACCACGACGCCTGGACGCAAAAGCTCTCGGGCGGCGAGCAGCAACGGCTGGCGATTGCGAGAGTGCTGCTGAAAAAGCCGGCCTGGGTGCTGGCCGACGAAGCCACCAGCGCGCTCGACGAAGCCGCTGAAGCCACGCTGTATGGCAAGCTGCAGGCACAGGCGGCAGCAAGCGGTGGCGGGTTGGTGTCGATTGCCCACCGGCCTGCGGTTGCCGCGTTTCACAACCGCCAGTGGACCCTCGAAAAATTGCCGGAAAGCGCCGACGCCCGCTTCGGCCTGCACGACACGCCGATAGAGCTGGCGCGGCCCTAGAGTCTTGCGATGCTCGAAGAGTCCCCTGTCCGACCGCCTTCCAGCCTTGAGGCCAAAGCCGCACTGAGCGCCTGGGGTCCGCTAAAGCGGCCGGTGTTTCGCATGCTCTGGAGCACCTGGCTGGTCGCCAACATCTGCATGTGGATGAGCGACGTCGCCGGCGCCTGGCTGATGACCTCGATGACGACTTCGCCGATCTGGGTCGCGCTGGTGCAGTCTGCCGCGACCCTGCCGGTGTTTTTGCTTGGCCTGCCCAGTGGCGCGATGGCCGACATCCTGGACCGCCGGCGTTTTTTCATCATCACCCAGTTCTGGATTGCCAGCGTCGCCGTGCTGCTGTGCGTGGCTGTCGTGTCCGGTGCGATGACCCCGCCGCTGCTGTTGCTGCTGACGTTTTTCAATGGCATCGGGCTGGCGCTGCGCTGGCCGGTGTTTGCCGCCATCGTGCCCGAGCTGGTGCCGCGCAGCGAGCTGCCGGCGGCGCTGGCGCTCAACGGCGTGGCGATGAACACCTCGCGCATCATCGGGCCGCTGGTCGCCGGGGCGCTGATCGCATCGGCCGGCACCGCCTGGGTTTTTGTGCTGAACGCAGTGCTTTCGGTGATCTCGGGCTTCGTCATCATGCGCTGGCGGCGCGACCACGTACCGAGTCCGCTGGGCCGCGAAAAACTCGTCAGCGCGATGCGGGTCGGCGTCCAGTTCGTGCGCCAGTCGGCGCGGCTGCGTGCGGTGTTGCTGCGTGTGGCGATTTTCTTTTTCCACTCAACCGCACTGCTGGCGCTGCTGCCGCTGGTGGCGCGCAACCTGAAAGGCGGCGACGCCGGCGCCTTCACTCTTCTGCTGGCGGCGATGGGCGGCGGCGCCATCGTCGCTGCCATCTACCTGCCGCGGCTGCGCCAGGCGATGCCGCGCGACGCGCTGGTGATGCGCGCGATGGCGCTGCAATCGGTTTCGATGGCCGTGATGGCGTTTGCGCCCAATCTGTACGTGGCGGTTCCGGCGATGCTGTTCAACGGCATGGCCTGGATCACCTGCGCCAACTCGCTCAGCGTGTCGGCCCAGCTGGCGCTGCCCGACTGGGTGCGGGCACGCGGAATGTCGATGTTCCAGATGGCCATCATGGGCGCCAGCGCGAGCGGCGCGGCGCTGTGGGGCCAGGTGGCCACGGTCAGCACACTGCAGACCGGGCTCTTGATTGCGGCCGGCAGCGGCGCGGTCAGCATGTTGCTGGCGCAGCGCTGGGTCACCGACCTCAGCATCGAGGAAGACCTGACACCATCGCGCGAATGGAAGGCCCCGGTAGCCGACGAACCTCCGGGAACTGGCCATGTGGTGGTCAGCATCGACTACCAGATCGACCCGGCCCGCGCCGCCGACTTTCGCATCATCATGGAAGAGAGTCGGCGCAGCCGCCTGCGCCAGGGCGCGCTCGGCTGGGAGCTGCTGCGCGACATTGGCAAACCCGGCCGCTATGTCGAGCAGATCATTGACGAGTCGTGGACCGAACACCTGCGCCGCTTTGACCGCGTGACCGCCAGCGACGTGGCGCTGCGCGAACGCAAGCTGGCGTTTCACCTCGGCGACGGGCCGCCGGTGGTGACGCGCTGCGTGATGGAGGGGGCGGTCCGGCGTTAGGCGAGCGCGGAATGAGTGCTTGCGGATAGGCGGCATCCGCAATCCGCAGTTGGAAAGAATGCCAGGCCGGCAGCGCAGGACAGCGCCGTGGATCCCGGTTCGGTGGCCGGGTTGACAGCCGGGACGCCTCCTGGGCGACCGCGCGCGTCACATCCGTGCGCACCAGATTTGCAAGGCCACAGCATGATCGCCCAGACCCCAACCCCGCCCTACTACGCCGCCATCTTCACCGCGGTACGCGCCGAAGCCAAAGCAGCGCAGTACACCGC
>JAJAYS010000337.1 GCA_026786065.1 Polaromonas sp. | reverse complement strand
GGGCTGGCCGGTGATAGGCAGACTCGTCAAACTCGTGGTCAAGGACGAGTTCGAGCAGCGGGACCGCTTCCTCCGCGAAAACCTGGATGCGATGGCCAAGCGGCTCGGCGAGATGCAGGCCAAGATGATGCAGCTTGAAGCGCTGGGCGAGCGCGTATCGGGGCTGGCCGGCGTCAATCCGAATGAGATCAAAACCCTGCCGGGACGTGGCGGAGCGCTGGTGACCGGGCGCTCCCTCACCATGGAAGAGTTGCAGGCTACCCTGGCCGATCTGGACAAATTGACCGACCAGCGTGTGGATTTGATGACCCTCATGGAGTCCCGCCTGTTTGACCAGAAGATCAAGAAAATGATGGTGCCTACCCAGCAGCCGGTTGCCAGTGGCGCCTTGGGGTCGTCGTTTGGCTGGCGCATTGATCCGATGAATGGGCGTTCGGCACTGCATACCGGCCTGGATTTCCCGGCTGAGCCAGGCACACCTATCCTCGCCGCTGCTGGCTGTGTGGTGGTGGCGCAGGAATACCACCCGGCATACGGCAACATGGTCGAGGTCGATCATGGCAACGACCTGGTGTCACGTTACGCCCATGCGTCCAAGGTGTGGGTCAAGAAGGGCGATCTGGTCAAACGTGGTCAAAAAATTGCCGAAGTCGGCACCACCGGCCGGTCCACCGGGCCACACCTGCATTTTGAGGTGCTGGTGCAGGGTGTGTTTCAGGACCCGCAAAAATTTCTCACTGCCGGTCAGAAACTACCGCCGCCTATGGCGCTGGCAAGCGTTCGTTCGGCCCCGTTGCCGCTGCCCCAAACTGCCCGGCCGAAATAACACGGACGCAGAGGTAAAATCCGTAGTACGCGCGCAGTTGAAACCAGCTGGCAGCGCCCACACCTAAGTCGACACTCAATAAGGATTTCGGCCGCACTGCCCGCTCATGGGAGCTGTCAGCGCGGCCTCGCATTTATGGCTTCCAATATCCTGACTAAAATCTTCGGCAGCCGCAACGACCGGTTGCTCAAAACCTACCGCAAAACAATAGACAGCATCAATGCGGCGGAAGCAGCACTGGAAAAGCTCGATGACGAACAGTTGCGCGCCAAAACTCGGGAATTCATCGACCGGGTGGCGGCAGGCGAAACGCTCGACGCCATCCTGCCCGAAGCTTTTGCCGTGGTTCGCGAAGGCAGCAAGCGCGTCATGAAAATGCGCCACTTCGACGTGCAGTTGCTGGGCGGCATCGCGCTGCACAAGGGCAAGATTTCAGAAATGGGTACCGGCGAAGGCAAGACCCTTACCGCGACCTTGCCGGTGTACCTCAATGCGCTGACCGGCAAAGGCGTGCATGTGGTGACGGTCAACGACTACCTGGCCAACCGCGATGCCCGCTGGATGGGCAAGCTGTACAACTTCCTCGGTCTGACGGTCGGCATCAATCTGCCGAACATGCAGCGGCCCGAAAAGCAGGACGCCTACCGCGCGGACATCACCTACGGCACCAACAATGAGTTCGGCTTTGACTACCTGCGCGACAACATGGTCTATGAGGTGGCGGACCGGGTGCAACGCGGCCTGAACTTCGCGATTGTCGATGAGGTGGACTCGATCCTGATCGACGAGGCCCGCACGCCCCTGATCATCAGCGGCCAGGCGGAAGATCACACCGACATGTACATCGCGATGAACAAGGTTGTGCCCTCGCTGACCCGCCAGGAGGGTGAGGCCGATCCGCGAACCGGTGAAGGAGTCACCACACCCGGCGACTACACCATCGATGAAAAAACCCGCCAGGTTTTTTTGACCGAACAAGGGCACGAGAACGCCGAACGCATCCTCGTCAATCTGAGTTTGATTCCGGAAGGCGCCACGCTGTATGACCCGGCGAATATTTCGCTGGTGCATCACCTGTATGCGGCCTTGCGGGCCAACCACCTCTACTTCCGGGACCAGCACTATGTGGTGCAGGACGGCGAAATCGTCATTGTCGACGAGTTCACCGGCCGCCTGATGGCGGGCCGGCGCTGGAGCGAAGGTTTGCACCAGGCGGTGGAGGCCAAAGAGGGCGTGCAGATCCAGGCAGAAAACCAGACCCTGGCGTCCATCACCTTCCAGAATTACTTCCGCCTGTACGGCAAGCTGGCCGGCATGACCGGCACTGCCGACACCGAAGCCTACGAGTTCCAGGAGATCTACGGGCTCGAGACCACGTTGATTCCGCCGAACCGTCCCAGTCGGCGCGTCACCCAGCTCGACCGCGTCTATAAAACCACGCGCGAAAAATACGAAGCGGCCATCCAGGATATTCGCGAATGCCACGAGCGCGGTCAGCCTGTGCTGGTGGGCACCACGTCGATTGAAAACTCGGAAATCATTGACCAGTTGCTGGAAAAGGAAAATCTGCCGCACCAGGTGCTGAACGCCAAGCAGCATGCGCGCGAGGCTGACATCGTGGCTCAGGCCGGCCGCCACGGCATGATCACGATTGCCACCAACATGGCCGGGCGCGGTACGGACATTGTGCTTGGCGGCAATGTTGAAAAACTCGTGGAAGCCGTTGAAGCTGACGCGTCGCAGGATGAAAGCGGCAGGCAGGCCGAGATCGTGCGTCTGCGCGCGCAGTGGGCGCAAGAGCATGAGCAGGTCAAGGCCCTGGGCGGCCTGCGCATCATCGCGACCGAGCGCCATGAGTCGCGCCGCATTGATAACCAGTTGCGTGGTCGTTCGGGCCGGCAGGGTGATCCGGGCTCCTCGCGTTTTTACCTGAGTCTGGACGATCCGTTGATGCGTATTTTTGCCGGCGACCGTGTCCGGGCCATCATGGAGCGGCTGAAGATGCCCGACGGCGAGGCAATCGAGGCTGGCATCGTGACGCGCAGCATCGAGTCCGCCCAGCGCAAGGTGGAGGCGCGCAACTTTGACATCCGTAAACAGTTGCTCGAGTACGATGACGTGGCCAACGACCAGCGCAAGGTGATTTACCAGC
>JAJAYS010000336.1 GCA_026786065.1 Polaromonas sp. | reverse complement strand
ATGTTTGGTGTGGTCAAAAACAAGATCATGTACGGCAAAAAAGTCAAAGGCATCGAGCGAAGCACTTTTCTGATTGGCCCGGACGGCCAGTTGAAAGAAGAGTGGCGAGGCCTGAAGGTTCCGGGCCACGTTGACGATGTGTTGAAAGCCGTCAAAGTCCTGAAAAAAACGGCTTGATTCGGACTCCGGATCACGTCGAACAGCCCAGGGTTACGGACGACTCCGGGCTCCCTTCACGAGACGACAGTTGTGCATAATCGGAGCATGCTGTTGACCTGCAACTGCGCTCACCGAAAAGCCGCCCTGGTTTCAAGGCGGCTTTTTTCTTTTCTGGTTTCCCTCCTGTTCAGAGAGTCCACCGCGCCATGCCCCTGCCTCCCGCTCCGACCAAACGTGCCGCTTTACTGACGCCCGACGCCTTTGACGCGCCAATTCGCGCAAACTCGAGAGCCATCCGCAAGACCGCGCAGCACGATGCGAGCGAACAGCCCCCTGCTCTGGAACTGATCGATACCCGCGCACCGGTGGATGGTCTCAGTCGGCCGAGCGGCCCGAAAAGTCGGGCCCGCGTCGAGTCGGACGAAGCACTGGACCGCGTGTCTGCATCCGCACCAACCGAAGGGACCCCGTTGCCGGCCCCGAAACAGAAAAAATCAAAACTTGCCGGTCCAGCCAAGCTGTTTGTGCTCGACACAAATGTGTTGATGCACGACCCAATGTGCCTGTTCCGCTTTGAGGAACATGACATCTTCCTGCCGATGATCGTTCTCGAAGAGCTTGACGGGCACAAGAAAGGCATGACCGAGGTGGCGCGAAATGCCCGCCAGACCAGTCGTTCGCTAGACGCTTTGGCCGGTGCCAATGGAGCCGACATCGGCAAGGGGCTCAAGCTAAACACAACGGGGCATCCCGAGGCTGGCGGTTGCCTGCTGTTTCAGACCACGGCGCTGAATTACGCGCTACCCACGAGTCTTCCTCAGGGCAAGGCGGACAACCAGATTCTGGGCGTCGTCGATGCGCTTCGAAAAGAACACGCACCCCGTGAAGTCGTGCTGGTCTCCAAAGACATCAATATGCGCGTCAAGGCACGCGCACTTGGCCTGCAGACCGACGACTACCAGAACGACAAGACGCTGGAAGACGGCGATCTACTTTACGCCGGGTCGCTGGTACTGCCCGCCGACTTCTGGACCAGGCAGAGTAAAACCATTGAAAGCTGGCAGCAGGGCAGCCACACTTTCTACCGGATTACTGGTCCGATCGTGACCAGTCTGCTGATCAATCAGTTCGTGTTTTTTGAGGCTCCGGGGGAGCCGCCGCTGTATGCGCGCGTCACGGAAATCCGCGCCAAGACCGCCGTACTTAAAACGCTCAAGGATTACAACCATTTAAAGAACGCTGTGTGGGGCGTGACCACCCGCAATCGGGAACAGAACTTCGCGATGAACCTGCTGATGGACCCAGAAGTCGATTTTGTCACTCTTGCGGGCACTGCCGGAACCGGAAAGACACTGATGGCCTTGGCCGCGGGGCTGACGCAGGTGCTGGATGACCGCCGCTACACCGAGATCATCATGACCCGGGCGACAGTGTCGGTCGGTGAAGACATCGGATTTTTGCCGGGCACCGAGGAAGAAAAAATGGGCCCCTGGATGGGCGCGCTTGACGACAACCTCGAGGTACTTGGAAAGACCGACACCTCCTCCGGCGAATGGGGCCGCGCGGCGACGAACGAACTGATCCGTTCGCGTATCAAGGTCAAAAGCATGAACTTCATGCGCGGTCGCACTTTCCTGAACAAATACGTCATCATTGACGAAGCGCAGAACCTGACACCCAAACAAATGAAGACCCTGATCACGCGAGCGGGACCTGGCACCAAAATCATCTGCATGGGCAACCTCGCACAGATCGACACGCCCTACCTGACTGAAGGCTCCTCCGGGCTGACCTACGCGGTGGACCGCTTCAAGGGGTGGCCACACGGCGGCCACATCACACTGGCTCGGGGTGAGCGCTCGCGACTCGCCGACTTTGCCAGCGAGGTGCTCTAGCCGTAGAGGAGCAGTGGTTCATGAAAGCCTGATCCCTCACCCCGCGCCCCGCCTTGCGTGCTCACCCCCCTGTGGGGTCAGCGCATAAAAAGTTAGCGTGTGAGACCAAGCGGGCAAAAAATCCGGGTTGATTTCCCGGCTTTTCTTAATGCGTTTCAAGCGCACTCGGCGCAATGACTGAATGCATGCGAGGCCTTGCGTTGCATCTTGGTGGCTTTGCCAGAGATGTTGGTGGGCGGTGCAGGCTTCGAACCTGCGACCCCTGCAGTGTGAATGCAGTGCTCTACCCCTGAGCTAACCGCCCTTTTGGCCAGCCTGAAATTATAGGCTGAGAAGTCTGGTCAAACAGACGGGGAAATGGCGGCCCAGATTGCCTTCCCCTTGCTCGCTTTGCCAATGCCGGTCAGCACCTGATCATGGCTGGCGACTTCGAGCTCGCTGGCGTGCAGGACAGGGAGGTCGAACGCGCGAAGATCGACAAAAACAGTTTGTACGCCATCATCGGGATTGCCCACTTCCTCTATTCGAAGCGAGTTCTGGCCGCGGGTAAGGTTGATATAGACGTCTGCAAGGAGCTCGGCATCGAGCAAAGCGCCGTGCAGCGTACGGCCTGAGTTGTCAACGTCCAGCCGGTCGCAAAGCGCATCGAGCGAATTGCGCTTTCCGGGAAACAGTTCCTTGGCCATCATCAGGCTGTCGGTCACTTTGGCAACGCATTTCCGTATTGGGTGGAGGCCGACCAGATGCAGCTCATTGTCAAGAAAGCTGAGGTCAAACGGCGCGTTGTGGATGATGAGTTCGGCGTCGCGCAAGTAATCGAGCAGTTCGCCGGCCACCGCCGAAAACTTTCGCTTGTCCCGCAAAAATTCGTTACTGATTCCGTGAACCTTCAACGCATCTTCGTGACTGTCTCTCCCAGGATTGAGATAAAAGTGCTTGTTGTTGCCAGTCAGCTTGCGCCCGACCAGTTCAACGCACCCGATCTCTATGATGCGGTCGCCGTTTTCGGCAGAAAGACCGGTCGTTTCAGTATCCAGAACGATTTGACGCATAGCCAGGATTGTAGATTTGACACGGCGCCCGCAGACCAGCTGACCCACCGCCGTCAGTGATTTTCTTTCGCGTGGTTGACCGAGTACTTCGGAATCTCGACCGTCACATTGCTTTGAGCCAAAAATGCCTGACAGCTCAGGCGCGACGCTGGCTCCAGGCCCCACGCCCGGTCAAGCAAATCTTCTTCGCCTTCATCCATTTCATTTAACGAGCTGAAGCCCTCTCGCACGATGACATGGCAGGTGGTACAGGCGCAGCTCAGGTCGCAGGCATGTTCGATGTTGATCTTGTTGTCAAGCAGGGCCTCGCAAATCGAGGTTCCTGCTGGCGCCGAGATCTCAGCGCCGGTCGGGCAATATTCAGGATGGGGAAGAATTTTGATGAGGGGCATGAGCGAATGCGGTGTTTGTCGTTGGGTGCAGGCAGGCCGAGCGCAGTCAGTAATGCCTAGACCGTTTCTATTTTTTTGCCAGCCAGCGCTTTGCGAATGCCATGATTCATCCGCAAGGCGGCGAAGGCTTCGCAGCCTTTCGCGAGAGCCTGCGTCGCTGCTTCGAGCGCGGCAGTGTCGCCGTCGGGACGCAGAAGGCGCAACGCTTCCATAAGGCCGTCGATCTCGCCGCGTTCAGATACTGAGAGCAGGTCGGCGTCGGCCGTCAACGCACTGTGCGTCGCCAAAACAAGGCGGTCGGCGTCAACCCGCGCTTCAGCGAGTGCCCGCGCTTTCATGTCCTGCTGCGCTGTCGAAAAGCTGTCTTGCAGCATGCGGGCGATTTCGGCGTCGGACAAACCGTAGGACGGCTTGACGTCGATGTGCGCCTCCACCCCGCTGCCCTGCTCTTTGGCGCTGACCTTCAAAACACCGTCGGCATCGACCGTAAAAGTGACACGAATCCGCGCCGCACCAGCAGCCATCGGCGGTATTCCACGCAGTTCAAACCGGGCGAGGCTCCGGCAGTCGTCAACCAGGTCGCGTTCCCCCTGCACCACGTGCAGCGCCAGAGCCGTCTGCCCGTCCTGGTTGGTCGTAAAGTCCTGCGCCCTCGCGGGCGGAATGGTTTGATTGCGCGGCCCGATGCGCTCAACCAGACCACCCATGGTTTCGATCCCGAGCGACAGCGGGATGACGTCCAGCAAAAGCAGGTCGTGTTGCGTGGCGTTGCCGGCCAGTTGATCGGCCGAAATGGCGGCACCCAGTGCCACCACCTCGTCGGGATTCAGATTGGTCAATGGTTCGCGACCAAAGAAATGCGTCACTGCCTGACGTACCTGCGGCATGCGCGTTGCGCCGCCGACCAGGACGATTCCGGATACATCGTCGCGCTCCAGCCCGGCGTCGCGAAGGACTTTTCGGACTGCCGACAAAGTGCGCTGCGTCAGGTGGGCAGTAGCGGTTTCAAAGTATTCCGCCCGCATGTCCAAGTTGACGCGGGCCTTCGCCAGCTTCACCGAAAACAGGGCGGTTTCGGCGGTCGAAAGAGCCTCCTTGCAGATGCGTCCGGCGCGCTGCAGCGCTGCCTTGTCGCCGGCTGTAAGCGCACCGGCACTCAGGCCGGACTTGTGCAAAACCCAGTCAACCAGGGCACGGTCGTAATCGTCGCCGCCAAGCGCCGAGTCGCCACCCGTCGCGAGAACCTCGAACACGCCGTCAGTCAACCGCAGGATCGAGATATCGAAGGTGCCGCCGCCGAGGTCATAAATTGCGAACACGCCCTCGCTGCCGTTGTCCAGCCCATAGGCAATCGCCGCCGCCGTGGGTTCGTTGATCAGGCGCAGCACATTCAGGCCGGCCAGAAGGGCGGCGTCCTTGGTTGCCTGGCGCTGAGCGTCGTCAAAATACGCCGGCACCGTGATGACCGCACCAAACAGCTCGTCATCGAAGGTGTCTTCCGCGCGATACCGCAGCGTCGCAAGAATCTCGCCACTGATCTCAACCGGGCTTTTTTCACCCGCCACCGTTTGAAGGGCCACCATGCCGGGTTTGTCGATCAAGTCGTAAGCCAGATGACCCCTGTTTCCAATATCCGCGATGCCCCGGCCCATCAGCCGTTTTACGGAAGAGATGGTGTTGATTGGGTCGGTCACCTGCTCAGCCAAGGCCGCAAAACCGACCTGTCGGCGTTCGCCATCGACATAGCGGACCACGCTCGGCAAAATAACCCGCCCCTCCTCATCCGGCAGACATTCGGCAACGCCATTACGGACGCTGGCTACCAGCGAATGGGTGGTGCCCAGATCAATGCCAACGGCGATGCGGCGGGCATGCGGTTCCGGGCTATGCCCCGGCTCTGAAATTTGAAGGAGCGCCATGGATTATTTTTGGTTCACAGTTTGCTGTTCGAGAAGATCCATGCGCACT
>JAJAYS010000335.1 GCA_026786065.1 Polaromonas sp. | reverse complement strand
TCCCGACAGCCAGGGGTCGCACCGTTTGGCCTGGTGGCAGTGGGGCGAGCCCGACGCGGCGCATGTCGTGGTCTGCGTGCACGGGCTGTCGCGCCAGGGCCGCGATTTCGACACGCTGGCGCAGACGCTGGTCAGCCGGGCGCCGCACAGCCTGCAGGTGGTGTGCCCGGACGTGCCGGGGCGGGGCGAGAGCGACTGGCTGGCCGACCCGATGGACTACCAGCTTCCGGTGTACACGGCCGACATGCTGGCGCTACTGGCGCATCTGCATTCGCAGCACCCCATAGCGGCACTCGACTGGGTCGGGACCAGCATGGGCGGGCTGATCGGCATGCTGACCTGCGTGCAGTCACAGCCAGCGTTGCCGGTGGCCGTGCGGCGGCTGGTTTTGAACGACATCGGGCCGGCCATTGAATGGGCGGCCATCGAGCGCATCGCAAGCTATGTCGGTCAAGCCGGCCATTTCGAGGACCTCGACCAGGCTGCTGATGCGTTGCTGGCAATCTCGCCGGGTTTTGGCCGCCACACCGAGGCGGAGTGGCTGAAGCTCTCCCGGCCTATGGTTCGGCCGATAGCGGGCGGGACGGCGGGGCGGCTGCGGCTGCATTACGACCCGGCCATCGCTTTGCCCTTCAGGCAGGCGACGCGGGCCAGCTCCGCACAGGGCGAGGCGGCGCTGTGGCAAATCTACGACCGTATCAAAGCCCGCACGCTGGTGCTGCGCGGGCGCGACTCCGATTTGCTGAGCGTGGAAACCGCGCGGGCCATGACGGCGCGCGGTCCGCGTGGCCGGCTGGTCGAGTTCGCCGACGTTGGCCACGCACCGACGCTGGTCGCTGCTGACCAACTGAAATGCGTCACCGATTTCATCCTCGCGCCATGAAACACAAGGCTGCGGGCCAAACGCTCGCCGATCCCCCTTCAAAACCGCACGACCGGGCCGGCGGCCAGCACGCCTCGATCGTTCGGGCCACTTCTTCCGGCGCGCCCGAGCCGCCCGAGGCACCCTCCCGGGCTCGCGCCTTCGCCGAGCCGCTGATATCCGGCGAGACGCTGGAAACCGGAGAGAACGCACTCGCTCACGCCGATGCCACCGCGCATATCCTCAAGAGCATGGGTGGTTCGGCAACCATGCAGGCGGCGACCTATCTGGCCTATTGCTGCACTCACCTGAACCGGCCGGAGGAGGTGATTGCGAAGGCCTTCGGGTCGAGCCTTGCTACGCTGGCCGTCGAGGCCACACGGCTGGAGGCCTTGCAGCGGCAGGCGCGCAAGTCGAGCACAAGCAGCGCCCAGGCAGAGAGCAGCGCGGTTCAGACTGAGGCGGTGCGCAAGATGCTGCTGGCCTTCTCGCGCGACCTGCGCGTGGTGATGCTGCGTATGGCGTCCCGCTTGCAAACGCTGCGCCACCTCGCAGCAGCAAAGATGGAGCCGCCGCCGGGGCTGGCGCACGAGTCGCTGACGGTGTTTGCGCCGCTGGCCAACCGGCTGGGAATTTGGCAAATCAAATGGGAAATGGAAGACCTCGCCTTCCGCTTTCTGGAGCCGGAGGTTTACAAACACACGGCGCGCCTGATCGATCAAAAGCGCGTCGAGCGCGAAGCCTCGATGCAGGCCATGCGCGCTGCTCTGGAGCGCGAACTGAACCAGGCCGGCATTGCCGCGCTGGTGCAGGGCAGGCCCAAGCACATCTACAGCATCGTAAAAAAGATGCGCGGCAAATCGCTGGGTTTCGAGCAGGTGCTGGACCTGCGGGCACTGCGGGTGATTGCTGCCGATGCGCCGGGGTGCTATGGCGCACTGGGGTTTGTCCATGCGCGCTTTATTCCAATGGCCGGCGAGTTTGACGACTACATCGCCCGGCCAAAATCCAATGGCTACCAGTCGCTGCATACGGTGGTGAGCGACGACAGCGGCCGGCCGGTAGAAATCCAGATCCGCACGCAGGCCATGCACGAACACGCCGAGCATGGCGTGGCGGCGCACTGGGCCTACAAGGAGGCCGGCACCAAGGGCTATGCGGGGGTGTCTGCCAGCAGCAACTACGACGCCAAAATCGCCGTGCTGCGGCAACTGCTGGCCTGGGAGCGCGACCTGTCCGGGCCAGCTACGGAGCAGGCCCGGCAGGCCGATCGCGGCTTGTTCGAGGACCGGATTTACGTGTTGACGCCGGATGCCGCCATCGTCGAGCTGCCGCAGGGTGCGACGGCAGTGGACTTTGCCTACACGCTGCACACCAGCCTCGGCCACCGCTGCCGGGGCGCACGGCTTGACGGTGTCATGGTGCCTTTGAACACCCCGCTGCAAAACGGCCAGAGCGTGGAGATCATCGCGGCCAAGGAGGGCGGGCCATCCCGGGACTGGCTCAACCCCGACCTCGGATTTTTGACCAGCCATCGCGCGAAATCCAAGGTGCGTGCCTGGTTTAATGGTCTGGCCAGCGAGCAGACCGTCGCCAAAGGCCGTGAGGCGGTTGAAAAGCTGTTGCAGCGCGAGGGCAAGACCGCGCTCAAATTGGCCGATCTGGCAATGCAACTGGGCTTCAAGCAGGCCGAAGACCTGTTTGCCGTCGTCGGCAAGGACGAGCTGTCGCTGCGCACGATTGAAAACATGCTGCGGCCGGCCGAACCGATGCCGGTGGCCGAGCTGGAACAGGATCTGTTCAAAAAGCTGCGCAAGGCCGAGTCGCCGGATGCGCCCGGAAAGTCTGGCAAAGGCAGCGTGCTGGTGGTCGGCATCGACTCGCTTTTGACGCAGCTTGCGAGGTGCTGCAAGCCAGCGCCGCCAGACCGCATTCGCGGGTTTGTGACCAGGGGAAAAGGGGTCAGCATCCACCGCGGCGATTGCAGCAACTTCCGGAACATGGCTTCAGGCAGCCCGGATCGCGTGATCGATGTGCAATGGAACTCGGCCAGGCCATCCGACGCGCCGATGTATCCGGTCGATATCGCGGTCGAGGCCGGCGACCGTCAAGGTTTGCTGCGGGACATTTCCGAGGTTTTCTCGAGGGAGAAAGTCAATGTCATCGGTGTGCAAACCCAGTCCGTCAAGGACGGCTTGGGTGGCACCGCATGGATGACCTTCACGGTCGAAGTCGCGCAGTCGGGCCGACTTCGGCAGGTGCTGTTGGCGGTGCAAGAGGTCGCTGGCGTACGCTCGGCACGCAGGCGTTGAAGGTGCGAGTCGGTTCTGGCCCGCGTGCGCCAACGTCCGGTGCAGCAAAGACGCTGTCGGCGCGTGGGGCGGCATTTGTCGGCTGCTACAATTCGCCTTCGAACAGACTTTCAGGCGCGTAGCTCAGCTGGTTAGAGCACCACCTTGACATGGTGGGGGTCGTTGGTTCGAGTCCAATCGCGCCTACCAATTCCCCGAAAATTTCCAGTGATCCGAATCCGCTTTGTCAGCGGATTTTTTTTGCCCGCAAGCAACCCGCACGAGCAGGGTAAACCAAGGGGATTTTCTTCTTGAGGGTTTCCTAGAATGATGCAGCCCTGAAGCCCGGGCGCAGTCAGCCTTTCTCCGGAGCATGCCTTGCCAACCATTCGTCCTCCTGGCTCCAAAGCCCCGGTAAACCGCCCAGCCAAAGCATCCGTCGGGGCGCCAATCGCGCACGGTCAAGCCGGATCACTTCCGGGAGCGGCGGGCAGCAAAGCCGATCCGGCCGCAGTCGAAGCTGCCCGGGTCATCAAAAAGTACCCAAACCGGCGCCTGTACGACACCGAAACATCGACCTACATCACGCTGACGGAGATCCGCGAGCTGGTCATGCGCAGCGCAGCGTTTGTCGTGCGCGACGCCAAGACTGGTGACGACTTGACACGCAGCATCCTGCTGCAGGTCATCCTTGAAGAAGAAAGCGGCGGCGCGCCGATGTTCACCGAAGCGGTGCTAGCCAACATCATCCGGTTTTACGGCAATTCGATGCAAAGCTTCATGGGTGATTACCTGGAGAAAAATGTGCAGACCTTCATGGACCTGCAAACCACCATGGCCGAGCAGTCCAGTGGCATGAGTCCCGAAAAGTGGGCGCAGTTCATCAGTTCCCAATCGCCCATGATGCAGGGCATGCTGGGCAACTACGTCGAGCAGTCCAAAACGGTGTTTACGCAGATGCAGGAACAGATGCAAATCCAAAGCGAAAAAATGCTCGCGGCGATGGGCCTGAAGCGCTGATTCACGCAAGCTTGCAAGCCCCGAATTGCCGCTTGGGCGCCTCGGCCGATTCACCATACAGGGCTGCCCTCAGGCTGAAAACGCGGTCTGAGACAATAGATGGATGAGTGAAGTCTTGCCCCCTCCTGTAATGCCCGCCATCATCAAGCCGGCTCCCAAAGTCGGCTTCGTGAGCCTGGGTTGCCCCAAGGCCCTGACCGATTCCGAGCTGATTCTCACGCAGCTCAGCGCAGAAGGCTACCAGACCTCGAAAACCTTCAAGGGCGCCGATCTGGTGATCGTCAACACCTGCGGATTCATCGACGACGCAGTCAAGGAAAGTCTGGACACCATTGGCGAGGCACTGGCTGAAAACGGTCGCGTGATCGTCACTGGCTGCCTCGGTGCCAAGTCGGGTGAGGGCGGCGGCAATCTGGTGCGGCAAATGCACCCAAGCGTGCTCGCGGTCACCGGGCCCCATGCTACGCAGGAAGTCATGGACGCGGTGCATTTGAATTTGCCCAAACCGCACGACCCGTTCATCGACTTGGTGCCCAATTCCTTCGGTGTCGCGGGCATCAAGCTCACGCCAAGGCACTACGCCTATCTGAAGATCAGCGAAGGCTGCAACCACCGCTGTACGTTTTGCATCATTCCCTCGATGCGCGGCGATCTGGTGTCGCGCCCCATCGGCGCTGTGCTGACAGATGCGCGTGCGCTGTTTGAAGGTGGCGTGAAAGAATTGCTGGTGATCAGCCAGGACACATCTGCCTACGGTGTCGACGTCAAATACCGCACCGGCTTCTATGACGGCAAGCCGGTCAAGACCCGTATGCTGGAGCTGGTGCAGGCACTTGGCGAGCTTGCCGAGCCGTTCGGCGCCTGGGTCCGGCTGCATTACGTGTACCCCTACCCAAGTGTTGACGAGATCGTCCCGCTGATGGCGACCGGGAAGGTGCTGCCTTACCTTGACGTGCCGTTGCAGCATAGCCACCCCGATGTGCTCAAGCGGATGAAGCGCCCAGCGAGCGGCGAGAAAAATCTCGAACGGCTGGCGCGTTGGCGCGAGATCTGCCCGGAAATCGTTGTCCGCAGTACCTTCATTGCCGGCTTTCCGGGTGAGACTGACGCTGAGTTCGAGCACCTGCTGGACTTCATCCGCGAGGCTCAGATCGACCGCGCTGGCTGCTTTGCCTACAGCGCCGTCGAAGGCGCGGCGGCCAACGCGATTGACGGCATGTTGCCGCTCGCGCTGCGCGAAGAACGGCGGGGCCGCTTCATGGCGGTGGCTGAGGCGGTTTCAAGCCAGAAACTGCAAAAACGCATAGGCGCGACGATGCAGGTGCTGGTCGATTCGGCTCCGGCGCTGGGCCGCAAGGGCGGCACTGGCCGGTCTTATGCGGATGCGCCGGAGATCGACGGCATCGTGAGGCTGCTGGCACCCGAGAAGATCAGCAAGACGCTGAAGGTCGGTGAGTTCACACGCGCCCGTATTGTCGGTGTGCAGGGCCATGACCTGGTTGCGATGCCGATTTGAATTCCAGCAGCGGGAGCGGCGGGGTAGCGGTGCCGCCATGCCTTGAGTTGCAGTGCAGGGCGCAAGCGCGGCGCTCTGCATGCACTCCCTGAAAGCGGTGCCTGCCCGACCCAATGCTGTTCGGTTAGACCTAAAACCGTTCGGGCTGAGCCTGTCACACCTTTGCTCCGTGCTGGCAACTCATCGTTCGACAGGAACAGGACCGGCCAAGCTCAGGGCGAATGTGTCTTACACGAACAGCATTGCGACACCACCCTAATTTGGTGCAAAAAGCAAAAAAGTCACCTTGCGGTGACTTGTTTTTTTAAAAGGGTTTGATCAGGATTTTTTGCGTGGTGCCCGGGAGAGAACTCGAATCTCCACATCTTGCGATACACGGACCTGAACCGTGCGCGTCTACCAATTCCGCCACCCGGGCACAGCGCGCAGTGTACCATTGCGAAGGCGACTTGCTGGCCCGCAACTCTGTGTTTTTGAGCCTCGATGCCGCGATTTCCGCCGCAATTCGATGCCCGGCCAACCACCCAGACAAAGAGATTTCTATCAAAACAGTTTCCCCCAACGCCGGTACCTCGACCGGCCTGCTCGCCGAATTTGAGGGCACCGTATCGGGCCATCGCGATGGCCACGGTTTTGTCCAGCGTGACGACGGCGAGCCGGACATCTACCTTCCTCCCAACGAGATGCGGGCGGTTTTGCACAAGGACCGGGTCAAGGCGCGCATCGTCCGGCACGACCGCAAGAATCGGCCCGAAGGCCGTGTCACCGAAATTCTGGAGCGCTCGTCGAATCCGATCATCGGCCGGCTGTTGCAAGAAGGCGGCGTGCTGCTCGTGGCGCCCGAAGACAAACGCTACGGCCAGGATGTGTTGATTCCGAAGGGCGCTACCGGGACAGCCAAAACCGGGCAGGTCGTGGTGGTGCAATTGACCGAGCCGCCAGCGCTCTTCGGCCAGCCGGTAGGGCGGGTGCAGGAGGTGCTCGGCGAGATCGACGACCCCGGCATGGAAATCGAAATCGCGGTGCGCAAGTATGGCGTGCCGCACGAGTTCAGTGACGGCGCGCTGGCGCTGGCGCGCACCTTGCCCGACGCAGTTCGCCCGGACGACAAAAAACGCCGCGTCGATCTGACCGACATCGCGCTGGTCACCATAGACGGCGAGGACGCCCGCGACTTTGATGATGCGGTGTATTGCGAGCCGGCCAAAGTGGGGCGCGGCAAGGGTTGGCGCCTCCTGGTTGCGATTGCCGATGTCAGCCATTACGTCGAGAACGGCAGCGCCATCGACATCGACGCCTACGACCGCGCGACCAGCGTGTACTTTCCGCGTCGGGTCATTCCGATGTTGCCCGAGAAGCTGTCAAACGGCCTGTGTTCGTTGAACCCGAAGGTCGAGCGTCTTTGCATGGTGTGCGACATGCTCGTCAATGCCCAAGGCGAGGTGCATGCGTACCAGTTTTATCCGGCTGTCATGCTCAGCCAGGCGCGATTCACCTACACCGAGGTCGCGGCCATCCTGGCCAATACCCGTGGGCTTGAGGCAGCCCAGCGCAAGACCCTGGTACCGCATCTGCTCGACCTGCATGACGTCTATCAGGCGCTGCTCAAAGAACGCGGTGTGCGCGGCGCGGTCGATTTTGAAACCACTGAAACGCAGATCGTGTGCGACGAGGCTGGACGCATCGAGAAGATCGTGCCGCGCACGCGCAACGTGGCACACCGGCTGATCGAGGAGGCGATGCTCGCTGCCAACGTCTGTTCGGCCGACTTCATTTCGCAGAGTAAACATGTCGGCCTGTTCCGGGTGCATGAAGGTCCGACGCCCGAGAAAAAGGACATGCTGCGCAACTACCTGAAGGCAGCCGGCTTGGGCATGTCGATCAGCGACGACCCGACGCCAGGCGAGTTTCAGCAAATCGCGCTGGCCACCAAAGACCGTCCCGATGCGCAGCAAATTCACTCGATGCTGCTGCGCTCGATGCAGCAGGCCATTTACACGCCGATGAACAGCGGCCATTTCGGCCTGGCCTATGAGGCTTACAGCCACTTCACCAGCCCGATTCGCCGCTACCCGGATTTACTGGTTCACCGCGTCATCAAGGCGGTGCTGAACAAAGGCAAGTACCAGTTGCCGACTTTGCCGACGCCGGGCGAAGCCGAGGAAAAGCTGTCCAAACGGCTCGCCGCGCGGGTCAAGGACCCGGAGCAAAAACCGAAAAAAGCCAGCGCCGACCAGCTCGCCTGGCAGGCCGCTGGCTTGCACTGCAGTGCCAACGAACGCCGGGCCGACGAGGCCAGCCGCGATGTCGAGGCGTGGCTCAAGTGCAAGTACATGCGCGAGCATCTGGGTGAAGAGTTTGGCGGCGTCGTCACGGCGGCGACCGGCTTTGGCATTTTTGTGACGCTCGATGCGATGTACGTCGAAGGGCTGGTTCACATCACCGAACTCGGCGGTGAGTATTTCCGTTTCGATGAAGCGCGGCAGGAGTTGCGCGGTGAGCGTACCGGCATCCGCTATGCGATCGGCACCCGCGTGCGCGTACAGGTCAGCCGGGTTGATCTTGATGGCAGAAAAATCGATTTTCGTCTGGTCCACGAGGGCGAGGGACTTCTCGCACGGGCCTTGAAAGACAAGGCCGGCCTGCAGACCGACGAGGCCGGTGGCGGCGGGGCGGATTCGCACAACGCGCGCAAACGCGGTGCGCGCACTGGCGCTCCGATCGGTCATTCGGCTTTGACCGGGCCATCGGGCAGCCCGGATGAGCTTGCGCCGCAATCGCGAACGGACCGGGTCGGCAAGCGCAGCGGCAGTCGTGCCCAGCGCGGCGAAGGGGCCGCGCGCGGTCTGCTTCCGTCTCCGGTACAGGTCATGAAATCGGCCGCCAAAAAAGCATCGGGCGCGGGTGGCTCGGGTCGCAAACAGGGCAAAAAGCCGCGGCGTTAGCCAGCCTGTTTGCCCGCCCCCGGCTTCTTTAAATCGGTTCCGGACCCCATGTTGATTCGAATCCTCTCCTTTCTGCTCGAAACCTTGTTTTTTCTGCTTATTGCGGCGGCCTTGCTGCGGGCGTGGATGAACGGCTTGCGCATCAACATGCATGGGCAGCCGGGGCGCTTTGTGATGGCGCTGAGCGACTGGCTGGTCAAGCCGCTGCGTCGTGTGTTGCCCCGCGTCTTGCTGCAGTCGCGTGTGGATTGGGCCAGCTTGACCGGTGCCTTGCTGTTGGCACTGATCTACGGTCTGGTGTGGGCCGTGCTGTTCGGCGCCTTGCTTGGCGAGTCGGCGGCGGGCATCGGAGTGTCGGTGGTGCTGGGCTGGCTGGTTTTCGCCGCCAAGATGCTGCTGCGGGTGGCCCTGCAAACCGCGTTTATCGTAGTGCTAGGGTTTGCAATTGTGTCGTGGGTTCAGCCTGGCTCGCCGGTCTATGCGGTTTTGGGTCGCCTGACCGAACCGCTTCTCGCGCCGTTTCGCCGGGTGATCCCCACGATCGGCGGTGTCGATTTGTCTGCGCTGGTACTGCTTCTGGTGCTGCAGATCGGCCTGATGGTGCTGGTTTAGTGAAACGCTGGACAGCTTCCATGCGGCGCAGGGTCACTTTGACTCAAGCGCTGGACAAGGGGAGCCAGCGGGGTTGGACTTCTTGCCAGTTCCTTTGGCTGTCATCCCGGCCTCCTGGCCGGAATCCACGGCGGCCTACGTTGCTGGCGCACGCATCGCCGGATCGCGGTCCGGGGCAGGCCCGAAGAGCGCGGGATAACTCGGGGTAACCCAGGATAACCCGCCGATTCTGACGGCGCCCATCCGCCAGGACTCACCCAGCGCGGCCTCACTCCCCCAAATCGCGCAAGGCCCCCAAGGCCAGGGCCGACGCAGTCAGAGGCTCACCTGGCCGCTGCTGCAGCCAGCGATCGGCCAGCAAGCCGTGCTCGAACACCGTGCTGCAGGCCACGGGGAACGCGGCGCGTGAATCCGCTGGCTGGGCGGCCAGGCGGGCCGTCAGCATGCCAGCCAGCACGTCGCCGGTTCCCGCCGTCGCCAGCAAGGCGTTGCCGGTGGGATTGATGGCGCTGATCTCGCCCGGCGCTGCTACCACGGTGCCAGAGCCCTTCAACATCACCACGCAACTGAATTGTCCGGCCAGCTGTGCGGCGGCAGCGAGGCGGTCGGACTGCACGGCCGCCGCAGTGGTGCCGAGCAAGCGGGCCGCCTCCAGCGGATGCGGGGTCAGCACCGTCGGCGCCCGGCGCTTGCTGCGCGACCTCAGCAGGCTCTGCAACTGGCTGTCGAAAGCGATGGCATTGAGCGCGTCGGCATCGACCACCAACTGCCTTGCAGTGGACAGCAGGCGCGGCAGCTCGGCCCGGATGGCCGCGCCGCCACCACAACCGCAAGCTACGCTGAGCTGGCTGAAATCGAGCGCGGCCGGGCTGCGGAACATCAGCTCCGGCTGAACCGGATCGACTGTCAGCGTTGGCGGCCCGAGCAGCGCAACGAAGACCCGGCCGGCCCCGGCGTGCAGCGCGGCGCGGCCAGCCAGCAGCGCGGCCCCGGTCATGTGGCTGACGCGCTTCAGGTCGGATTCGCCACCGACGATGGCCACATCGCCGAAGCTGCCTTTGTGGCTGCGGTGCGCGGCCTGGCTGCGTGCGGCGGGTGCGGCGCGGTCGCGGCCGATTAGCCAGGCGGCGGGGGGCGGCGCACCAAAACCTGCCGGCGCCTGGATTTCGCCGGACGGCAGGGCGGGCTGCAACAGACTTTCCAGGCCAAGGTCGTCGAACCAGACTTCACCCGCCCGGTCGCGCCCGTCGGCGGTGAACAAACCCGGCTTCAAGGTCAAAAAACTTAAGCAAAAAAGCCGTTTTGACCCTATTTTTCGGGCGTATTCAGCTCCTGAAATGATAGCGACTGGCGGATCGATGGTGGCGCTGCTCACGCCGGTGTCGGCATCCAAGCCGCTGGGCAGGTCCAGCGCCAAGCACGGAGCGCTGCTGTTTTGCATGGCATGCAACCATTCGGCGATCTGCTGCTGGCCGTCGCGCTCGGCGTTGAATGCGGACCCCAGACCGAGCAGGGCATCGATACAAAAATCGAAATCGCCGGGGGCGGCGTTCGACACCGCCACGCCGGCCGCGAGGGCACGCGCACGGGCGGCGGCCGCGTCCCGGCTGTGCGGCTTGCCCAGAGGCGGTCCGGTCCAGCTGACTCTCACTGGAACCCCGCGCAGATGCAATTGCAGCGCCGCTTCAAAGCCATCGCCGCCGTTGTTCCCCGGCCCGCAGGCCACCCAGACCCGGCGTGCGTGCGGTGCCAGAGCCAATGTCAGTCTTGCCGCAGCCAGCCCGGCGCGCTGCATCAGGGCCTGCGCTGGCAGGCGGGAGGCTGCCTGTTGCTCGATGGCGCGGGTGGCAGCCACGGCGTCAAGCCGGTGGCTGCGGTCAGGGCCGATTCGGTGCATCTGGGTATTGTGCCGGGCGGGCCGCCAGGTGCGAGGCCTCGCCAGCCCGCGCTTGCAGCCCGGCGCATGACATCAGTAGTGCGGGGTCAGGCGTCCTGACTCGAAGCATCAGGCATCAGGCGTCAGGCGTCAGGCGGAATGCGCAGAACCTGGCCCGGATAGATCTTGTCGGGGTGCGTCAGCATCGGCTTGTTCGCCTCGAAGATCTGGGTGTATTTGTTTGGCGAGCCGTAGAACTGCTTGCTGATTTTTGACAGGTTGTCGCCGCTGACTACCACGTACATCTGCGACTCGGGCTCCTGCTTCGCGACGCTCATCTGGTCGTTCACCGACGAAACGGACGATACGTTGCCGCAGCAGAGCAGCACTTTCTCGCGGGTCGCCTGATCGGCTGCGACGCCTTTGACCGTCACGGTGCCGGTGGGCGCGTCGAAGCCGACCTCCAGCCCCTCGACGCTCAGATTCATGCTTTTGATATAGGCCTTGATGGCATCGCCGGCGGTCTGGCTCAGCGCGGCCACGTTTTCCGGGGTCGGCGCTTTTGCGGCGGCCTCCTGCGCGGCTTTGGCTTCGCCTTTACTGAAAAGCTTCTCGCCGGCTTCCTTGATAAAACTCAACATTCCCATCGTGTTTCCGATCAAAAAATGATTGCGCGGCGGCGGGTTGCCGGTCGCTTTTTTTAATATAGCTTCGGCACTTCGCTGTGCAGGCCACCGAGCGCGTCAAAACCGGATCCATCGCCGAAATGGCCGAATTGACGACATCGGATGACACGCGGCATCGCTTGCAACGCCGGGGCGAACGCGGCGGTGGCCGGGTGCGGACCTATGGCGGTCCAGCGCGTCAGCCGAGCCGTGCGGTGCCCAAGCCGGTCATGTCGATGTCGGCAGGCCGGCCACCGATCAAATCGGCCAGTGCCCGCGCGCTGCCGCAGCTCAAGGCCCAGCCGCTGGAGCCGTGCCCCAGGTTTAACCACAGACCAGGCACGCCACTGGCGCCTATCACCGGCGGGCCGTCAGGCAGCATCGGCCGGGCGCCTTTCCATTCCTGCACCTTGACGCCCAGCTTGGCGTGCTGCGCTGCGCCGGGAAACCAGTCGCGCAGCACCTTGTACAACGTATCTATGGCGCTGGCCCGGCGACTTTGCAGCGAACCGCCAAGCTCTGCACTGC
>JAJAYS010000334.1 GCA_026786065.1 Polaromonas sp. | reverse complement strand
TGGCGGTGGCGGCGGCGGCGGCGGCGGCGGTTGCCCGGGTGGGGTCGGCGGCAGTGTGCACAACGACAGTTCGGGCACGAACAACGGCGCAGCGGCCGGCGCGGGGTCCTCTTGCCGAACCGCGGCTATTACGGGTTTCACGGTGACGGGCGCTGGAGGGGGCGCGGGCGGCTCGGGCGCGCCGAGCAACCCCAGCGCGGGAAACAACCCGCGCGGCATTACGGGCGGCAACGGCTCGGTCATCATCACGCCGCGCTTTCCAGTACTCAACCTGGCCAAGTCGCAGCCATCTCCAGCTTTAGCTGCTGGCAGCAACAGCATCTACACCCTGACCGTCAGCAATACCGGCGTCTATCCGGCCAATTCGGCCCGCGTGCTCGACCAGTTGCCGGCCAACATGACCTACGTCAGCAGCAGTGGCACCGGATGGACCTGCGCTGCCGCGCCGAACTCTGGCGGCACGCTGATCACCTGCAATTTCAGCGGTACCATCGCAGCCGCCGGCGGCACATCGGCTTTGCAGATCACCGTTGCACCGACGACCAATGCCGGCGTGACCAACTATGCGTCGGTCGATCCGACCGGCGCGACCAATCCGCCGGTGCCAACTACGTGTACCGGCGCCAACGTGCCCACCGCTGGTTGCGCCGCGCCAGTGGTCAGCGGCGTGACGGTCGCGATCAGGGGCAGTGTTTACTTTGATGCCAACCACAACGCCAATTTCGAAATTAGCGAGCCGGGCGTTGGCGGCACGCGATTTGTGAAACTCTCGGCCCGCAGCGGTGCGACCTGTTCCGGACCCGCTACTGCCTCGGCTTCGGTCAATGTATCGACGGGCGCGTATTCGCTCCCCGCCGTCGCGCAGGGCGACTACTGCCTGATCCTCGACGACAACGCTACGCTGCCGGACATCACGCCCGCATTGCCAGCCGGCACGGTCGGTACCGAAAATGGCACCGGCATCATTCAGTTCAGCGTCACCCCGATGGTTCCGCCACCGCAAGACTTCGGCTTCTTCGCCGGCTCCCGTCTGACCGGCGAGGTGTTTGCCGATACGGGCGTCGGCAGCACCGCGGCCAACAACGGCCTGCGCGCCGGTACCGAACCCGGCCTTGCCGGCGTAACGCTGCGCGCCAGCATTGGCCTGGACCTAATCGACAGCACCGTTACCGAAGCCAACGGCAGCTATGTGTTGTGGATACCCGCCACGGCGACCGGCACCCTGGTCGTCGCACCAGCTGGCCCGGCCGGCTACCTCGCCATTGGCGGCTCGCCCGGCACCACTGGTGGCACGTACACGCGTCCCAACGTAACCTACACGCCGGCCGCCGGACAAAACTATTCGGGTGCCAATTTCGGCCTCGTTCCGCCTAATTCGCTGGCGCCAAATGGCGTTCAATACGCCCAATCCGGTAATCCGGTTTTCTACGATCACGTCTTCACACCCGGCAGCGCGGGCTCGGTGACCTTTTCGCTAGCAAACGTCGCAACCCCCACTGGGCTCGCCTGGAGCCAGGTTTTGTACCAGGACAGCAACTGCGACGGCACGCTCGACGCAACTGAGCCGCAAATTACCGCCGCAATCACCGTCACGGCCCGCCAGAGGCTCTGCCTGATCGTCAAGCAGTTTGTTCCGGCCGGCGCGCTGCTGGGCGCGCAGAACACCGTGACCCTGACCGCCGCTTTTGTCTATACCGGCGCCTCGCCCGCCCTTAATGCTTCCGCCACAGTGACCGACGTGACCACCATCGGCCAGGCGGCGGCTCTGGTGCTGAATAAACTCGTCAGCAACGTCACGCAGGGCGGCGCAGGGGCGCGGTCGGTCAATGCGGCGCCAGGAGACACCTTGTTGTACAGCCTGAACGCGGTCAACAACGGCACCCAAAGCATCAACGCGCTGGTGGTGAACGACGCGACGCCGGCGTTCACCACCTATGTGTCGGCCGCCTGCCCGACGCCTCCGCCTTTGCCATCCAATATCACGGCCTGCAGCGTCACGGTGCAGCCAGCAGTGGGCGGACAGGGGGCCCTTCAGTGGACCTTCACCGGCTCGCTGGCGCCCAGCGCGCAATTGACGGTGACCTATCGGGTCCAGGTCAACCAATAGCGAACGGTTTGCCGGCCCAGGCGGTGCGCCTGTCAGACGCGACTAGGCTTCGGGCTTTTCGATAAGCTAGCCCGTGCTTTAGTATGTAATCGGCTTTAAAGCCAATATATACGGGCGTAAAAAGCTATAAAAAAAATAGCGACAGTCTGGCGCATGTGTGCCTGCGAAGCACTTTTACGCGGGCCTGTGCAGGGCCGGGCCACCAACTACAGCATCTCTTCGGGTGCGAAGGGTCCAATCAGCTTGATCAGCAATCGCAAAGCGGCACTCGTGTCGGGTTCGCTTGCGGAATCACCGAGCATCGAACCTTGCGGCGCGCGCCAAACCAGCTTGCCAAATTCGTCCAGCTCGACCTGGTAGGCACCCTGGGAAAGCGCAGGTTCGATTAGGCGCGTGGCCTGCGCAGACAGCGCCCGGCTGCGGATGACGATGGCGACCTCGCTGTTTTGCAATTGCGAGCGCAGGTCCAGGTTCATGGAGCCCACCACGAGGATGCGGTCATCGGCCACTACTACCTTCGCATGCAGGCTGGCATTGGAGCCCCCGGTAGAGCTGCCAAGCGAGCCGCCCAAAGAACCCAGCGTACCGACGGAGCTGGGTTGTTCGGCCCGCATTTCATACAGTTCGACACCAAGGCCCAGCAGCGCCTCCCGGTAGCGCGCATAGCCCATATGCGCCGCAGGTGCGTCGTTCGAAGCCAGTGAGTTGGTCAGCACGCGCACGCGCACGCCCCGCTGACGGATCGCGGCGAACTGCTTCATCATGCGTTCGCCAGGCACGAAGTAAGGGGTGACGATAAGCAGATCTTTGTTCGCCTGCGACATAAGCTGCAGCAAGCCGTCCACCGCTGTTTCTTGCGCCTCTTCCACACTGTCGGCGTCTGCGGCAATCTTGTCTGCTTTGTCCACCAGCATCACCGAAGGGGCCCAAACCCAGTTCAACTTGCTCAGATCGGTTGACTCCGGGAGTGCCGGGAGTGTGGTCACCTCGCCGGTCGGGGAAGTTACCGTGCGGGCCGATCGCGTCCGATTTTCTGCGGGCTGGTCGGTCGGCGGGCGCGCGCTGGGCGCAATGGGCAACATGGGCATGAGCGCGACCGCCGCTGCATCCGAATCGGCTTGCGCATCTCCCGTGGTTTGCAGGTCGGCCGAAGCAGCGATGGCGACCTGGGGCGCGGTGCCGGCTGGCGCGGGCGCCCTCGGCTCCATGATCTTCGCTACCTCTTTTTCTGACAACAGCGAATGCACCGGATACGCCCCTGGGTGGTTCCAGTACTGGTCAAAGCTGCGCGAGAGGTCGCGCGCAATGCGGCCGGCGCCCAGGATGTCCACATCGATGAAGTTGGTCCCCGCGCTTTGACCAAAGTACGTTTCACCCAAATTCCGGCCACCGGCGATGGCAACCGTGTGGTCGGCCACGAAAATCTTGTTGTGCATGCGCCGCTGGATGCGGTCCACATCCTTCAGGTTGCTAATGATGCGAAGCAGCAGCGAGCTGCGCCCACCAGGCAGCGGGTTGAACAGGCGCATCTCGGTGTTTCTCTCAAACGCCAGTTTGAGGACTTTTGCGTTCTTGCCCGACGTGTTGAAGTCATCCAGCAAGATGCGGATGCGAACCCCACGGGCACCGGCTTCGCGCAGCGCATCAAAAAGGCGATCGGTCGTTTCGTCGGCGTGGATGGCGTAGTACTGGATATCCAGCGTCTTCTGCGCGGCCTTGATGAGCTCCATTCGGCTGGTGAAAGCGAGTTCGGCGCTGCTCACAAGTGCAAAGGCCGAATCGTTGCGCGTGCCGGACGCCGCAGCACGGGCTGCTATGACGCGGCCCAGCGGGGTGCTCTCAGGGTTTGCTAACGCGGTCGAGATGGGGCGATCAACGTTCGCGGGGAGCGACGCGCACCCAGCAAGGCCAAGGCACACCGCAGCCAAAAAGCTCCGCGCCCGCATCATTCGTCGAGTCAAAAAAAACTTCAGCACCGGCGCGGCTGGTCGCGTCGCAATCAGGGTCCGCATGGTGCAGTTTACTGTAGCGAAGACGCGCTTCGCTTCGACCTTAAAACTGCGGTCGTCCCGCTAAAATTTCTGTAGGCCCCGAGGGGATCTTTTGCTGCACCGGCGTCTTGAACCAGGCTCAGGCGGACAGCAATTCCCATCGGTGCATGGCAGCGGTCAGCTCATCTTCAATTTTCACATTGCGTGCGTTGAGATCTGCTGCCCGTTTTGCATTCGTGAGGTAGAGCGTGCCATCGAAAAGCTCCTGCTGAATCGCTTTTTGCTGTGACTCCAGCTGCTCAATCAGCGCGGGCAGGCCATCGAGTTCGCGCTGCTCTTTGTAGCTCCGCTTCTTTTTGGACTGCGGTTCAGACAGTTTTGACGGCGGTTCCACAGCCTTTTTGTTGGCTGACGTGACTGTGGCGACCGTGGGCAACCTGGAATTTCCAGAAATCGCCGCCGCGCGTTTTGACTGGGTCATCCAGTCTGTGACCCCACCTTCGTACTCGCGCCAAAAACCTGGTTTTTCAGCAGTGCCTTCATAAGCGATGGTGCTGGTGACCACATTGTCGAGAAAACGCCGGTCGTGGCTGACGAGGAAAACCGTTCCCTCATAGTTTTGCAGCAGGTCCTCAAGTAGCTCCAGCGTATCAATGTCGAGGTCGTTGGTCGGCTCGTCCAGCACCAGGACATTGGCTGGGCGTGCAAACAGGCGGGCCAGCAGTAGGCGGTTGCGCTCGCCTCCGGAAAGTGTGCGTACTGGCGAGTTGGCGCGCGCCGGCGAAAACAGAAAGTCGGTGAGGTAGCTCTTGACATGCTTTTTCTGCCCATTGATCTCGACCCACTCGCTGCCTGGGCTGATGAAGTCCTCCAGGGTTGCGTCAAGGTCAAGCGAGTCCCGCATCTGGTCAAAGTACGCCACCTGAAGATTCGCGCCTTGGCGAATCTTTCCCGGCGGCGTCGTGACATCGGGCTGCAACTCACCCAGAATAAGCTTGAGCAAGGTGGTTTTACCCGCACCGTTGGGACCCAGCAAGCCGACCTTGTCGCCTCGTAGCAGAGTGCCAGTAAACCGGTTGACAATGATTTTTTCGGAGCCTGGATGACCAAAGCTTTTGGAAACATCGGTGAGTTCCGCCACGATCTTGCCGCTTTTCTCACCGCTCGACACGTCCAGATTGACGCGACCGACGGCGTCGCGCCGGGCGCTACGGTTTTCACGTAGGGCTTCCAGGCGGCCAATGCGCGCCACGCTGCGTGTGCGCCGTGCCTCGACGCCTTTTCGTACCCAAACTTCTTCCTGTGCCAGCAGCTTGTCGGCTTTGGCGTTAATGACGGCCTCTTGCGTCATCTGCTCTTCTTTTTGTACAAGGTACTGCGCAAAATTGCCCGGATAACTCAGCAGCTTGCCGCGGTCCAGCTCGACAATTGCGGTGGCGACTTGGTCCAGAAACGCTCGGTCGTGCGTGATGGCGATGATCGAGCCGTTGAAGTTGACCAGCAGCTCTTCAAGCCAGGCAATGGAATCGAGATCCAGGTGATTGGTCGGCTCGTCGAGCAGCAGAACGTCGGGCTTGGCCACGAGCGCTTGGGCCAGCGCGACGCGTTTCTTGGTGCCGCCCGAGAGCGAGCCTACGAGCGCGTCCGGGTCCAGGTGCAGGCGGTGCAGCGTTTCCTCTACGCGCCGCTCCCAGTTCCATCCGTCGAGCGCCTCGATTTCAGACTGCAATGCATCGAGGTCCGTGTGCTCGTCCGCTGCGAGATATTGCTCGACTACCTGCCGGGTTCTCGCTAAACCCGCGCTCGCCGCTATAAATACCGTAGCGTGTGGGTCCAGACTTGGCTCCTGAGGCACGTAGGCAATACGCAAGTTCTGCTGGAGTTGCAGGGTACCGTCATCCGGCTTTTCAAGTCCAGCCAGGATCTTCAACAAAGACGATTTGCCGGTGCCGTTGCGCCCGATGAGGCCAATTCGCTGGTTAGCCTCAAGTGAAAAATCTGCATGGTTTAACAGTGCGACATGCCCGAAAGCCAGTTGAGCGTCTAAGAGTGTGATGAGTGCCATAGTGGAAATGGATTATCCCGGCTGGCGCTGCGCGCAAGCCCGGCGCCCTTCAGAAGTGGAAACCGGGCCGACTAAACATGCTGACGTCTTAATTGAGTGCCGGGTGGCTTGTGCCAG
>JAJAYS010000333.1 GCA_026786065.1 Polaromonas sp. | reverse complement strand
CGTTTGACGGATGCTGATAGTAGCCTTGCACGCCGCCGAAGCAGGCGTGCTCGCTGATTGTTGTGATGGTCACGCTAGTCCGCCATGCTAGAACAGCACCACCGAGCGGATCGATTCGCCCTTCTTCATCAGGTCGAACCCTTCGTTGATTTTTTCCAGCGGCATGGTGTGGGTGATCAGGTCGTCGATGTTGATCTTGCCTTCCATGTACCAATCGACGATCTTCGGTACGTCGGTGCGGCCGCGCGCGCCGCCGAAGGCCGAGCCTTCCCATTTGCGGCCGGTAACCAGCTGGAAGGGCCGGGTGCTGATCTCGGCCCCGGCCTCGGCCACGCCGATGATGATGCTGCGGCCCCAGCCCTTGTGCGTGCATTCGAGCGCTTGGCGCATCACCTTGGTGTTGCCGATGCACTCAAAACTGTAGTCGGCCCCGCCGTCGGTCAATTGCACGATGGCATCAACAACGTTTTCGGTCGTCTTCGGGTTGATGAAATGCGTCATGCCAAACTTGCGCGCCATCGCTTCACGCTCGGGGTTCAGATCGACGCCGATGATCTTGTCGGCGCCGACCATCTTCGCGCCCTGAATCACGTTGAGGCCGATGCCGCCCAGCCCGAATACCACCACGTTGGCGCCGGCCTCGACTTTGGCAGTAAACAGCACTGCACCGATGCCGGTGGTGACGCCGCAGCCGATGTAGCAGACTTTGTCGAAGGGTGCGTCTTCGCGGATCTTCGCCAGCGAAATTTCAGGCGCCACCGTGTAGTTGCTGAAGGTCGAGGTGCCCATGTAGTGAAAGATCGGCTTGCCGTCCAGGCTGAAGCGGCTGGTGGCGTCGGGCATCAGGCCCTTGCCCTGGGTGCCGCGAATCAGCTGACACAAATTGGTCTTGCGCGACAGGCAGAACTTGCAATGCCGGCATTCGGGCGTGTAGAGCGGAATGACGTGATCGCCTTTTTTCAGCGTCGTGACGCCGGGCCCGACATCAACGACGATGCCGGCACCTTCATGGCCGAGAATCGCCGGGAAAATGCCTTCCGGGTCGGCGCCGGACAGGGTGTAGTAATCGGTGTGGCAGATGCCGGTGGCCTTGATTTCGACCAGTACTTCGCCGAATTTTGGGCCTTCCAGATCGACGGTTTCGATGGTCAGGGGCTGGCCGGCTTTCCAGGCGACGGCGGCTTTGGTTTTCATGGGGGAGGCCTTTTAGTGGAGGGGAACAGAGATCGAGTTGCACTATACGGCAGCAGGACCGTGCGCGCAAAGCCCAGTGCCCAATTCGGCTTGCGCAGGCTCGCTTGCGTCACGCAAAAAATAACCAGAGATCATCAGACGCGCGTTTGATCAAGCAGTTTTTTGTATTCGCCAAACAGCTTGTGTTCCCACCTGACGGCCCGCCCCTTTTTTAAGGCCCGCCAATACTGGCGAACCACCGCACCATCCATCCACGGCTTGCGCGGGCCGATGAAGTGAACGACCTTGACGGTCTTGCCGGCCAGACCCGGCCCGCCCTGCGACTTTTGCGGATGATGCGGCAGCCGGTAGCCGTGCTTTTCAATGTGCTCGTCGAGGTACCACTGAAAGACGTTGTAGCCCTGATCGAGTTCGAGCTCTTTCATTTGCGACCAGTGCGGGCAATAGGCATTGATCAGATCCTGGTCGCCCATGTTCTCGACGCCCATGCCCGCCACTTCTTTCATGGCCTGTGGCAGCGTTGCAAAAATCGCATCGGGCAGCCCCTGCTCCGGCACTATCACCAGCAGCCCGCCATTGATGCGGCTCCATTCAGAGTTGATCAGCTTGCCGGCCGGGACGGCCGACATAGTGGGCTTGTCGAACAGCTCGTCTATGTTGGCCAACACCAGCATGTCGGCATCGACATAGACCAGCTTGCTGAATTCGGCAAGGCCGAACAAATGCACCTTGTCGAAGGTGCGTCCCCAATGGCCGTTGCCTTCGATCATGTGTTTCGGAATTGCCGTAGTTTCGGGGATGCGGCGAACCAGCATGCCCGCCTGTTCCAGCACAGCATCAACCTGCCTGGGAATGTGCGAGGCAACCGCCACCACGAAGGGATACGGCGTAGCGGTGCGCCGCAGCGCTGCGTGCAGAGCCCGAACCCCAGGCAGGTAATTTTCGGTGCTGAGTAGTGTGATGTAGGCCTGCAAGCATCGTCTCCATTTCGAGGTGTTCAATTCGGGCAGAACCGGACCTCCGGCTCGCCAAATCATCGTTCCCTCGAATGACGAAGCCTAAAGGGTCAGGAATGTGGCTGCTGTAAGCCTCGGTCGCCTGGGACTGAAAGCGCTTGCATCGAACACCCCGGAGTGCTCGGTTAACCTGGCGGGCGAACTCCCGGTTGGATGTCCCGCCGCTGGCTTCAAACGTTGAAAAAGCCCTTCAGCTTGTCGCTCCAGCTGCCCTCGGTAGGCGAGTGTTTGCTGCCGCCTTTTTTGAGGGACTCGTCGAGTTCTTTTAGCAGTTTGCGCTGGTGCTCGGTCAGCTTGATCGGGGTTTCGACCGAGATATGGCAATAGAGGTCGCCCGGATAGCTCGAACGCACGCCCTTGATGCCTTTGCCACGCAACCGGAACTGTTTGCTCGCCTGGGTGCCCTCGGGAATGTCGATGGCCGCCTTGCCGGCCAGCGTGGGCACTTCGATTTCCCCGCCCAGCGCCGCAGTGGTGAAGCTGATCGGCACCGCACAGTGCAGGTCGTCGCCCTCGCGCTCGAAAATATCGTGCTTTTTCAGCCGTATCTCGATGTACAGGTCGCCGGGCGGTCCGCCGTTGCTGCCGGGCTCGCCGTTGCCGGTCGAGCGGATGCGCATCCCGTCGTCGATGCCCGCCGGAATCTTCACTTCCAGTGTCTTGTTGTTCTTGATTTTGCCGACGCCGTGGCAACTGGTGCAGGGCTCGGGAATCAGCTTGCCGGTGCCCTTGCACTGGGGGCAGGTTTGCTGCACGCTGAAAAAGCCCTGGCGCATTTGTACGACGCCCTGACCGTGGCAGGTAGTACAGCTGACCACTTTGGTGCCCGGCTTGGCGCCCGAGCCGCGGCAGATGTTGCAGTTGTCCCAGCTCGGCACGCGAATTTGCGCGTCCTTGCCGGCGGCGGCTTCTTCCAGCGTGACTTCCATTGCGTAACTGAGGTCGCCGCCGCGGTACACCTGCCGCCCGCCGCGCTGCCCGCCGCGCTGCTGGCCATTGAAGACATCGCCAAATATGTCGCCGAAAGCCTCGGCAAATCCACCAAAGCCTTCTGCGCCGGCACCGGCACCGCCGCGCAGGTTCGGGTCCACGCCGGCGTGACCATACTGGTCGTAGGCGGCGCGCTTGCTGGCGTCGGAAAGCATCTCGTAGGCTTCCTTGGCCTCTTTGAATTTCTCTTCCGAAACCTTGCCGCCGTCTCCCTGATTGCGGTCGGGATGGTGCTTCATCGCCAGTTTGCGATAGGCCTTTTTCAGGTCTTCGTCACTGGCGTTTTTGGCTACGCCCAGCGTCTCGTAATAGTCTTTTTTTGCCATGAAACTGCGTCTTCATCAATAAAAATTTGTGCCTGCAAAAACAAGTAAAGCGGAACCGGGGTGTTGCCACCGGTTCCGCCTTCTGCAGTCACGCCTGCCTGGCAGAAAGGCTTAGCCCTTCTTGACTTCCTTGACCTCGGCATCCACCACATTGTCGTCGGCGGGCCGGGGTTCGCCACTGGCTGAACCGGCGTTTGCCGCGCCCGTCGCGCCATCGCCCGCTGCCGCGTCAGCGCCGGCGGCACCACCTTGCGTGGACTGCATGTCGGCGTACATTTTTTCGCCAAGCTTCTGGCTGGCTTCCATCAGCGCGGCGTTCTTCGATTCGATCGCCGCCTTGTCGTCGCTCTTGAGCGCTTCTTCCATGTCCTTGATCGACGCCTCGATCTTTTCTTTTTCGGCCAGCTCCAGCTTCGCGCCGTATTCGGACAGCGACTTCTTCACGCTGTGCACCATGGCTTCGGCGTTGTTCTTGGCCTGCACAAACTCAACTTTTTTCTTGTCGTCTTCGGCGTTCAGCTCGGCGTCTTTCACCATCTGCTGAATCTCGGCTTCGGACAGGCCCGAGTTGGCCTTGATGGTGATCTTGTTTTCTTTGCCGGTACCTTTGTCTTTCGCGCCGACGTGCAGGATGCCGTTGGCGTCGATGTCAAACGACACCTCGATCTGCGGCGTGCCGCGCGCAGCCGACGGAATGCCTTCGAGGTTGAACTCGCCCAGGGCCTTATTGCCGGCAGCGATCTCGCGCTCGCCCTGAAACACCTTGATGGTGACGGCCGGCTGGTTGTCTTCGGCGGTCGAAAAGGTCTGTGCAAACTTGGTCGGGATGGTCGTGTTCTTTTTGATCATCTGGGTCATCACGCCGCCCATCGTTTCGATACCCAGCGACATCGGGGTCACGTCGAGCAGCAGCACGTCGGTACGG
>JAJAYS010000332.1 GCA_026786065.1 Polaromonas sp. | reverse complement strand
CATCAGCACTGCGGCGGTGGCCGCGCGGTGCGGCCGGTTCGGGTGCCGGCGTCGAATGGAAACGCGAGAAGAAGGAGTCGGACAGAGCGGCATCGGCGGCATCGGCGGCATGGACGGCATGGACGGCATTTCCTGGGGCAGGGCAAGGGCCGGCGAACACGCTGGCGGGAAAGCGCGAAATTTTACAGGTTGCCCAGCGCGCCAGAGCTGGAACCGCGCCTTTCAACGGCCCGCAGCAGTCGCAAGCCGCCTCGGGCCTACTCGCTCGGCCAGACGGCGCCGGCTACGCGCAGCATGTTGCCACCCATCACGGCCTCGGCGTCCAGCGCGGTCAACCCGACGCGCTGTAGCGCATCGGCCAGCAAGCGCCAGGTTTCGACCGGTGTGTAGCACATGCGCTGCACGCTGCGGTCGTAGCCAGCCGCACGCGGCCACCAGTACACCGGGTCGTAGGGCGGCGGCGGGCTGTCGTTCAGTTCCGGCTGGCGAAAGCTGATGTCCAGCCCGATGCCGACATGCTGCACGCCGACCAGATTCGCGACATAGGCGGCGTGCCGCGCCATGTCGGTTGCCGTGGGCGCGTCGTTGCCGAGAAAGGCCGAAACCCCGGACAGGCAGACGACCCCGCCGGTAGCGGCGCAGGCCAGTATCTGCTCGTCGGTGATGTTGCGGCCATGCTCGCTCAGGGCCAGCGGGTTGGCGTGGCTGAAGATCACCGGCTGGCTGGATGCCGCCATGATGTCGAGACTGCAGCGCCGGCCGGTGTGCGAGCAGTCCATCAGCAAGCCGGTTTTGTTGACCGCTTCGACCATGCGATGCCCGAGTGGGGTCAGGCCGCGGACGGCATCGTGGCAGCCGTCGGCCACGCTGTTGTTGCGGTTGTAGGCGAAGTGGATTTGCCGAACGCCGAGACTTTGGTACAGCGCCAGCATGTCGGGCTGCTCCAGCAGCGGCAGCGCGCCTTCGAGGTCGAAGCCGACCGCGAGCACGCCGCGCACCGCCGCTGCTTCAATGTCGGCCACGCTCGACGCCAGAACAAAGCGTTGCGGGTTGGCGGCAATCGTGGCGCGAAAGCCGGCGAGCACCGACATGATCTGCGCCAGCGGATTCATGTCCATGCCGACGTTGACCGACACGTAGTTGACGCCGGCTTCGCGCAGCCGGTCCAGCGGCGAAAAATCCGCATCGGGGTGTAGCGGCAGGCAGGCGTGGGCGTCCCAGTTGATTTTCATGATGGGGGTTGGAATGGTTTGGAGTCAGGCAAGTTCCGTCGGCACCGGCGTCGTACCTTCACCGCGCCGGAAACCGCTTGAGGCGCGCATCAGGCTTTGCGTGTAGGGCTCCAGCGCGCGCTGCGCAGACAGATCGGCTGAGGCCAGAAACTCGACCGTGTTGCCACGCTGCATCACCATCAGCCGCTCACACAAATGGGTAACGACCGCCAGGTCGTGGCTGACCATCACGAAGCTCAAGCCCCGACGGCGGCGCAGGTCTTCCAGCAGGTTGAGCACCTCGGCCTGCACCGACGCGTCGAGCGCCGAGGTCGGCTCGTCAAGCAGCAAAATCTGCGGCTCCAGAATCAGCGCCCGCGCAATCGCGATGCGCTGGCGCTGCCCGCCCGACAACTGGTGCGGGTAGCGAAAGCGAAAACCGCTTTTCATGCCGACTTCATCGAGCGCCCGTTCGATGCGCGTCTCGGCGTCGGTAAAGCCGTGAATCGCCAGCGGCTCGGCGAGGATGCGGTCCACCGTCTGGCGCGGGTGCAGCGAACCGTAGGGGTCCTGAAACACCATCTGCACGCGCTGGCGAAAGGCCTTGCTGCCGGGTTCCGGCAGCGCGGTTTGTGCTTCAGCCCCTGCGGTCAGCGCCACCCTGCCGCCGCTGCGCGGTGCCAGCCCGCAAATCGCACGCAGCACGGTGGACTTGCCGGATCCCGACTCGCCGACGATGCCGAAGCTCTCGCCAGGCGCGACCTCGAAACTGGTGGCCGCGACCGCGACGAAGCCGTCATAGACGACGCGCAGCTGCTCTACCTTCAGGCCGAGCGCGCGGCTCACAGTGCCCACTCCGGCCGCCGGTCCAGCGTCGCCAGCGGATGGGTGGACGCGCCAAGTTGCGGCAGGCAGGCCATCAGCCCACGGGTGTACGGATGCTGCGCATGCGCCAGTCCGCCCGCACTCAGTTCTTCGACCACCCGGCCGGCGTACATCACCAGAATCCGGTCGCAAAACGACGACACCAGACGCAAATCGTGCGACACCAAAATCAGCCCCATGCCGCGCTCGCTGACCAGCCTGTCCAGGATTGCCAGCACCTGCAGTTGCACCGTCACGTCGAGCGCCGAAGTCGGCTCGTCGGCAATCAGCAGGTCGGGCTCGGCGATCAGCATCATCGCGATCATCGCCCGCTGGCCCATGCCGCCCGAGACCTCGTGCGGGTAGAGCCGGTACACCCGCTCCGGGTCGTCGATGCGCACCGACTCAAGGGCGGCCAGCGCGCGCTTTTTGGCTTCGCCCGACGAGGTTCGGGTATGGGCACGCAGCGTTTCCTCGATTTGCTTGCCGATGCGCATCACCGGGTTCAAAGAAAACTTCGGGTCCTGCAGCACCATCGCGATGCGCCCGCCGCGCAGCGCGCGCCGCTCTTTGGGCGAGCAGTTCAGCAAATCGGTGCCCTTAAAGGCCAACCGCCTGGCGCTGACGCGGCCTTCGGGTGCCGTGAGGCCCACGATGGCGCGGCCGGTTTGCGACTTGCCAGAACCCGATTCACCGACGATCCCAAGGCGCTCCCTGCCCAGCGTAAACGACACGCCGCGCACCGCCTCGAACCAGCCGCCATCGCGGTTGGGAAACGCGACCCGCAGGTCATCGACGACCAGCAGCGTGTCCGCAGCATTGCTGCTCATTGGTTGGCCTTTGGATCGAGCGCGTCGCGCAGCCCGTCGCCCAGCAGATTGAAGGCCAGGCTGACGATGAAAATTGCCGCGCCGGGTGCGGCGGCGACCCACCACTGGTCCAGCACATAGAGCCGGCCGTTGGCAATCAGTGCACCCCACTCGGGCATGGGCGGCTGGGCGCCCAGGCCGAGAAAGCCCAGGCCGGCGGCGGTCAGGATGATGCCGGCCATGTCGAGCGTGACCCGCACGATCACCGACGACAGGCACAGCGGCATGATGTGGCGCAGCACAATGCGCCACGGTGACGCGCCCAGCAACTGCACGGCCGCGATGTAGTCGGTCTGGCGGATCGTCAGCGTTTCAGCGCGGGCCAGTCGGGCATAGGGCGGCCACGAGGTAATGGCAATCGCAATGACTGCGTTGGTGATGCCGGGGCCCAGTGCGGCGACAAAGGCCAGCGCCAATATCAAGCGCGGAAAAGCCAGAAAAATGTCGGTGATGCGCATCAGCGTCGCATCGACCCAGCCACCGGCATAACCGGCGACGGTGCCGACCACCAGACCAATCGGCGCGGCCAGCACCGCGACCAGCACCACCACGAACAGCGTGATGCGCGAACCGTGAATTACGCGCGACAAAATGTCGCGTCCCTGGTCGTCGGTGCCGAACCAGTGCGCCGACGACGGCGGCAACAGCCGTGTGGTGCGCAGGTCGCCAACATAGGCTGAGTACGGCGCCAGCAGATCGGCAAATATCGCGACGAACACCAGTGCCAGCACGATTACCAGCCCCAGCATCGCAAGCCGGTTGCGTGCAAAAGTGCGCGCCGCGCCGTAGGCCCGCCCCCAAGCCGCCTGCCGGCGCGAAGTCGGACGCTCCGACATCAGCCAGGGAATAAGGCCCCCACGTTCGCCCACTGCGTGTGGCTCTCTGCCCCCCGAGGGGGCTGCGCTTGCTTGGGGCGGCCCTGCGCTGCGCGCGGCCTCGCCCGAGCCCCCACGTTCGCCCACTGCGTGTGGCTCTCTGCCCCCCGAGGGGGCTGCGAT
>JAJAYS010000331.1 GCA_026786065.1 Polaromonas sp. | reverse complement strand
GTGGTCAAGCAGAACAACGACGGCGTCGCCTATCTGTTCAAGAAAAACAAGGTTACCTTCTTTCATGGCCGGGGCTCGTTTGTTGCCGCGAAAGAAGCCGCTTATGAAATAAAAGTGGCTGGCGCGGCGGAGGAGGTCATTTCGGGCAAGCACGTCATCGTCGCGACCGGCTCTAGCGCCCGCGCGCTTCCCGGTGCAGCGTTCGACGAAGAAAACATCCTTTCCAATGACGGCGGCCTACGGATTGCGGCGGTGCCGAAAACGCTCGGTCTGATCGGTGCCGGCGTGATCGGACTCGAAATGGGTTCGGTCTGGCGCCGCCTCGGAGCCGAGGTGACTGTGCTCGAAGCCTTGCCTGTTTTTTTGGGTGCGGTCGATCAACAAATTGCCAAGGAAGCGCACAAGGCTTTCGTCAAGCAGGGTTTGAAGATCGAGATGGGCGTCACGGTGGGCGGCATCAAGTCTGACAAAAACGGCGTGTCCATCGCCTACACCGACGCGAAGGGCCAGGCAAATACGCTGGAGGTGGACAAGCTGATCGTCTCGATCGGGCGGGTGGCCAACACGGTGGGTTTGGCTGCGGACGCGGTCGCGCTGAAACTGGACGAACGCGGTGCGATTGTGGTGGACGACGACTGCAGGACCAGCCTGCCCAACGTGTGGGCCATAGGCGACGTGGTGCGGGGCCCGATGCTGGCGCACAAGGCCGAAGAAGAAGGTGTTGCGGTGGCTGAACGCATTGCGGGTCAGCACGGGCACGTGAACTTCAACACCATCCCCTGGGTTATTTACACGCATCCGGAGATCGCCTGGGTCGGCCAGAGCGAGGAGCAGCTCAAGACGGCCGGACGGGCGTTTAAAGCCGGGGTCTTCCCGTTCATGGCCAATGGGCGGGCCCGGGCGCTGGGCGACACAACCGGCATGGTCAAGATGCTCGCAGACGCCGCGACCGATGAGATTCTGGGGGTGCATATCGTGGGACCGATGGCCGGTGAATTGATTGCCGAATGCGTGGTGGCGATGGAGTTTCGCGCCAGCAGCGAAGACCTCGCGCGCATCTGCCACGCCCACCCTTCACTGAGCGAGGCGACGCGCGAAGCGGCTCTGGCCGTCGAGAAGCGCACCTTGAATTTCTGACGCTTTGGAAGCGTTACAAGCTTTTCAATCGCTGGACACCGTTGACGTTGTTCGGGCGATCTATGACGCTGAACTTGCCGCGCGCGGCTTTGTCAGCGATCCGGCGCAACTAAAGGCTGTGCGGGCGCTGGAGCGCTGCGCGCGGGATTGGCGGGCCTATCTTGCACAGCGTTCGAGTACGCTGAAAAAGCTGATCAACCGGCCTGAGATTCCGCGTGGCGTTTATCTATATGGCGGCGTGGGCCGGGGTAAAAGCTTTTTGATGGACAGTTTTTTCAGCGCGGTTCCGTTGAAGCGCAAGGTGCGCTTGCACTTTCATGAATTCATGCGCGAAGTACACCGGCAATTGCAGGACCTGCAGGGTGTCCCCAACCCGCTCGATGAACTGGCCCGTAGGATCGCAAAGCGTTATCGGCTGATCTGCTTCGATGAATTTCATGTCTCTGATGTGACGGACGCGGTGATCCTGCATCGGCTGCTGTCTGCCTTGTTCGACAACGGCGTAGGTTTTGTCACGACTTCCAACTTTCATCCAGACGGCCTGTATCCTGGCGGTTTGCACCGCGACAGGGTCTTGCCTGCCATCGAGTTGTTGAAATCGACGCTCGAAATCGTTGCGGTGGATGGTGCCATTGACTATCGCAACCGCACCCTTGAACAAGCCCGGCTGTATCACTGGCCGCTGGGCGCCGATGCTGACAAGGCGATGACGCAAACCTTTGAGGAACTGGCGGAAGTTCGCGACGAAAATCCGCTCCTGCGCATTGAAGCGCGTCAGATTCCCGCCCGCCGCAAGGCCGGGGGCGTGGTCTGGTTTGACTTCAAGACACTGTGTGGCGGGCCTCGGTCGCAAAACGACTACCTGGAGATAGCAACGCAGTTCCATACGGTTTTGCTGAGCGATGTGCCGCACATGCCGGTGCGGATGGCGTCTGAAGCACGGCGCTTTACCTGGCTGGTCGATGTGCTTTATGACCGGCGGGTAAAACTGATCGTTTCGGCGGCCGTTCCGCCCGAGCAGTTGTACACCGAAGGCCCGTTGCTCGATGAGTTCCCGAGAACCGTATCAAGACTTGTGGAGATGCAGTCAAAGGAATTTCTTGGATTGGCACGGCGCACTGTTGACACGTCACTGATATGAAGCGCTTCGGGCTTTTGCTGGTAATTCTGGAGGCCGGGCTGGTTGTTACCGCACATGCGCAAACCCCTCCAGCGGTGACTCAAAACCCGGCAGTCGAACGTCAGCGGATTGGCTTGGAACGGTCGGCCCTGGAGCGCGATTTTGATGTCGAGAAAGCGCGTTGCCATCAGCGATTTTTTGTCAATAACTGCCTCCATAACGTGAGCGAATGGCGCCGCGGAGCGCTCGCGGGCCTGAGGATTCAGGAGATTGCGCTGAACGACCAGGAGCGAAAGGCGCGGGCCGCTGCAAAACTGGTGGCGCTTGATAAAAAACAGGCTGCGCGAGGCGCCCCTGCGGAACCCGTGCCTGATACCGCTCCGGGTGTGCCCTTCAAGGCAGAAAGCGTGGTGCGCGACCTGCCTTCGCCGAATCCGGCTGAAATCTCGTCGCTGCCGGCTCGATCAGGGGCGGTGCGGTCGGTCCAAAAAGACAAGCCCACGCGGAATAAAACGAACGGAGAGGCTGCCAGGTCGTCTGCTGAGGCGGCGCAGGAACGGGGCCTTGCACAGCGGCAGAAAAAAGCGGAGGAGCGGCGGGAGGCGAATGAGCAGGAACGGCGAACCCGGACCAAACCTGCGGCACTGCCATTGCCCACACCGCCGTGAACCTCAGGGAATAGGTTCAAGCTTGACGATCACGATTGACAAATTGTCGCCGGCACCGCGCGCCCTCGAGCGCGCTTTTTGAATCAAAAATTCGGTTGCTTCGCGCGCGGAAAGCATCGAGACGGCCGAGCCCATTTCGGCTGGGGTGAAATAGTGCCACACCCCATCGCTGCACGCGATTATGGTGTCATCGGCCCGCAATTGGGGAATGAAGTGCTGGGAGATTGGTGGTGGCTCCTCAGTTCCGAGGCATCCCGTAAGGATGTTGGACTGCGGATGTACGTTCGCCTCTTCGTTGGTGATCTCTCCGCGTTCGACAAGGGATTGCACGTAGGAATGGTCGGTCGTACGGTGAATCATCTCCTTGCCATGGTAGTAGTAAATTCGTGAATCGCCCGCGTGGACCCAGTGGCAATCTCCCGCCGGGTTGATGAGAAACGCCGCAAGCGTACTGTGCGGCTCTTGCTCCGCCGAAATCGCTGTCAACTTTATGACCGTATGCGCTTCCTCGATAATCTGGCGAAGGACTGAAGGCGCATCGTCCGTCGTGGGGGAATAGCGTTCGAACAATTGCCTGGCCGTGAGCATCACTTGGTCGGACGCCTTGCGTCCGCCGCTACGACCGCCCATGCCGTCGGCGACGATGGCCAGCAGACAGCCAGGCACGCGCTCATGCGACAAAAGCTGGACTTGATCTTGTTGATAGTCGCGATCACCCTTGTGCATGCCGGTGGACGCGGTAATTCGATAGCCTGTTGCCATGATGCTAGTGCGGGCGTGAAGCCCGGTATTGAGACCAAATCGACGTATTATGAGACGAACCAGTCCTGGCAACCGACCCATTGAACCCTAACTTGCGCTCTCCTCAGAGGGAACTGATCGAACTCCGAATCGAACATGCCGACCTCGACGCACTTGTCGATATCGCAGTACATGCTTTTCCCGTCGATGAATTGCTTTTACGGCGGCTCAAGAAGCGGCGACTGCATTTGAGAGACCGTATATCGAAGCTTGAAGTTTCGATGGATCCACCCGAGCTGGCTTAATGAGTCTGTTATCCGAAGTGGAATCTGCGTTTGCAGTTGGGGGTGTGTTGGCTCGGGCGGATACGCACTTCGTGTCTCGTGCAGGCCAGACCCGAATGGCCATGGCGGTTGCCTCAGCCATAGATGGCGCCTACCCCCTTGTCGTCGAGGCCAGTACCGGCGTCGGAAAGACTTTTTCGTATCTGGTTCCTGCGCTGATGAGCGGAGAGCGCGTTCTGGTTTCTACCGCAACAAAAGCGCTGCAGGATCAGCTATTCGGACGGGATCTTCCAAAACTCATTTCTGTGCTGGGCCTGCCGGTGCGTACTGCCTTATTAAAGGGGCGGGCGAGCTATTTGTGCGTGCATCGGCTTGAAACTGCGCGTCAGCAGGCGTCCGCGCAGGATTTCGAATCGATGCGCGCCTTGGGTCGAATCGAGCAGTGGGCAAGGGGCAGGCATACCGGCGATTTGTCCGAATTCGATGGCCTGGACGAGCGTTCACCGCTGATTCCGCTGGTCACTTCGACACGCGAGAATTGCCTAGGGCAATCCTGTCCGCATTTCAAAGCCTGCCACGTCAATATCGCGCGGCGCGAGGCCATGGCGGCCGACGTGGTGGTCATCAACCACCATTTGTTTTTTGCTGATATGGCCGTACGAGAGTCGGGCTTCGCCGAGTTGCTGCCTTCTGTGCGAATTGTGATTTTCGATGAGGCCCATCAGCTGAACGAAACCGGTATCCAGTTCCTGGGGCGCAATCTGACCACCGGTCAGCTGCTCGATTTTTCCCGTGACGTTCAGGTTGCCGGGCTTCAGCATGCACGGGGGCTGGCTGACTGGCACGGTATGGCTGGCGAAGTGGAGCAGGCAGCGCGGGCGCTCCGACTGGCCGCCGGGCGTCAAATTTCGGGTGCCAAGCTTCGCTGGACAGGTGGCGCGCCTGAAGGCCTGGATGCGGCAGAGTGGGATGACGTGATCGGGGAAGTGCAACGCAGCTGTTTGCAGGCCGGCGAAGCGCTTGAATTGGTGTGCGAGACGGCGCCCGATTTAACGCGTTTGCATGAGCGTGCGATCCATCTCGCACGCCAGGCCGACTTGTTCGCGCGGGATTGCGAGGCTGGCTGCGTAAGATGGCTGGACGTGGGCGCCCAGTTGCGTCTGATCGAGTCTCCTTTAAATATCGGAAAAGCCATGCGAAGCCGCGTTTTTCCGACCGAGGAGGGTGGTGCCAGGTCGTGGATATTTACCTCTGCAACGCTCGGTGAGGACGCGCAGCTTTCGTGGTTTACCGAACCGTGCGGGCTTTCGGGGGCGCAAGTCCTGCAGGTCGGCAGTCCCTTCGACTACGGGCTCCAGGCCGCGTTTTACGTGCCGGCCGATTTCCCCAAGCCGGCGGATCCTGGCCACAGCCTGGCCGTTGCCAGGGTTGCCGCAAAATGGGCAGGCACGATAGGCGGTCGCACCATGATTTTGACCACTACGCTTAAAGCGCTGCGTAGCATCGGCGAGGCACTGGCCGCCTCCTTCGAAAATACGGCGGCAATCGACGTCCTCGTCCAGGGCAGCATGCCCAAACGCAATCTCATTGAGCGCTTTCGGAAGGGCGCAACGCAGGGGCACAACGCATGCGTTCTGGTGGCGTCGGCATCGTTTTGGGAGGGAATCGACTTTCCCGGAGACGCTCTTCAGTTGGTCATCATCGACAAGCTGCCATTTCCTCCACCAAATGACCCGCTTGTTGAGGCCAGAACGAAGTTGCTGGAGTCAGAAGGCCGCAGTCCTTTTAAAGAATACTTCCTGGCGGAAGCTGCAGTTTCCCTTAAGCAGGGCGCGGGACGCTTGATACGCCGGGAGTCCGACCAGGGCGTACTGGTGGTTTGTGACCAGCGTCTGGTATCGATGAGCTATGGGCGTCGGCTTATCAAGGCGCTGCCGCCCATGCATCGAATCGAGACCGAGGTAGAACTGATGGCGAGGCTTCGGGCGCTCACCAAAACTTGTACCAGGGATTCGCTACGGGCTTGAATCCGCGAGTCAAATACGTACTCTGCGGAAAACTTTTCTCGAGGATGCGCCGGGCGTCGTCGCGCAGGTCGTTCAAGCCAAGCGCCTCATACGACTTGAAGAGAATGAAGGCGGCCTCTTCGATTGCGGGCACATCGCGGTACTCTGCTATTGCCGTTTGGGCGCGGTTGATCGCTGCGATGTACGCTCCGCGTGAATAGTAGTAGCGCGCCACGTGTACTTCAGACTGCGCCAGAGAATTAACGATGTACACCATTCGCTGTTGCGCGTCCGCTGTGTAACGCGAGTCGGGAAAACGGGTGGTAACTTCCCGGAAAGACTCAAAGGAATCTTTGGCCGATTTTTGATCCCGCTCCGACAGGTCTTGCTGCGACACGAAACCAAAAAGTCCGAGCCGGTCGTTAAAGTTGACCAAGCCTTTCAGGTACAAAGCGTAGTCGAGCGCCGGGCTGGACGGATGCAGCTTGATAAACCGGTCTAGCGTTGCCGTTGCCTGGGCCTGTTCGCCATTCTTGTATTGTGCGTATGCTTTTTCGATCTGGGCCTGCTGCGCCAAAGGTGTTCCTGCGGCCCGGCCTTCCAGTTTCTCAAACAGGGGAATTGCCTTTTCATAGCTGCCAGAATTTGCTTCGTCCTGGGCCTCGGCGTAAATCCGGTTGGGGCTCCAGCTCACGGTCTTGTCGATCGCCGGCGTCCCTGCGCAGCCGACCAGAAACAGGCTTAAAGCCCCCGCTCCGCACAGGATCACAGTGCGTTGAACGACAGATAAATTCGAAAACATGCGTGCGACCTTTGATGACTCATACCAAAACCAGCCTATTAAGTATATCGATCGGGAGCACCTCGCCTGGCTTGGCTGGCGCCGTGCAAACCCGCCTGGAAGAGGAGGTGCTGGAGGACATCCTTGAACCGGATGACGCATCTTGCCAGCCGGAATTGCGGCGGGCACTGGTTGGGGTAACCGGCCATGGCCTGCGACTGGACCGTATGCTAGTCAATCTGGTTCCGGAGTTCTCCCGCAGTTATTTGCAGCGGCTGATGTCGGTGGGCGCTGTCAAAGTCAATGGCGAGATGTCGAGCAAGCCCTCCCTGAGGATCCGGGCTGGCGACGCAATTGAAATAGAGCTTCGGCCTACGCCGGAAAGTCAGGCCTTTGTCGCGCAGCAGATGCCCCTCGACATTGTGTTTGAAGATGCCCATCTGGTTGTGCTCAACAAGCCCGCGGGTCTTGTCGTCCATCCTGCGCCGGGGAACTGGAGCGGAACGCTGCTTAACGGTCTGCTGCACCGATATCAGGACGCAGCCTCGTTACCGCGTGCCGGAATTGTGCATCGGCTCGACAAAGACACCAGTGGGCTGATGGTTGTGGCAAGGCATCGAAGCGCCATGGATCGTTTGGTGAAAATGATTGCAGCTCGCGAGGTCAGCCGCGAATACCTGGCGCTGGCGCACGGCAATTGGCAAGGTTCCCGCTCAATCGAAATCAACCATTCTGTTGGACGTGATCCGCGAAACCGTTTGAGAATGGCCGTTGTCGATTTGGAGCGGAACCCGGGCAAGTTCGCTTCGACTGCGGTTTCGTTGCTTGAAAATAGCGAAAGCAATGGCAAATTTTGCTTGTTGAAATGTAAACTGCGAACTGGTCGGACTCATCAAATTAGAGTGCATCTTGCGTTTATAGGCCACGCGATCGCCGCAGATTCACTGTACGGAGGAGTTCACGCAGGCGGGTTGCAGCGGCAGGCTCTGCATGCATTCCGCCTTGCCTTTGCGCACCCGGCAAGTGGCGAGCCATTGACCTTCGCGTCGGCACTGCCTGTAGATTTTGCCGAAGCCCTTGGCCTCTTGGGGGTGCGATACGATATACTCCCATAGGCTTTTGCTACCACGATCAAGGCTTTCCTGACGGAATACCGCCTTCGCACATCCAGCGCACAACTGAAATGCGCCCTCCCGTTTTTTTGGAATCACAGACCATGAACACGACGGATGCAAAGCGCGTCGTCGAAACGGCTCTTATTTGTGCCCAGCAACCGCTTACGGTGCGCGAGATGGGCCAGCTTTTCGACGATGCCATCGGTGCAGATAGTTTGCGTTTGCTTCTCGAAGCGCTGCAAGCCGATTGGTCATTGCGGGGTGTCGAGTTGGTACAGGTGGCCAGCGGCTGGCGCTTTCAAAGTCGGTCTGCGATGCGGTCGTATCTCGACAAACTTCACCCGGAAAAGCCGCCCCGCTACAGTCGGGCGGTCTTGGAAACACTGGCAATTGTGGCCTATCGTCAACCCGTGACCCGCGGCAACATGGAAGACATTCGCGGAGTCACCATCAACAGCATGATTCTCAAACAGCTTGAAGATCGCGGCTGGATCGAGGTCATTGGGCACCGCGAGACCGTAGGTCGGCCGGCCTTATACGCAACGACAAAGCAGTTTCTGGACGACCTTGGCGTGCAATCCCTTGATCAGTTGCCTGCCATGAATGATTCCTTGTGGCCGGATGCGGTGCCCGGTCAGTTTGATCTGGCGACACCGTCCGAAAAGTTGACGCCTGCATTGACCGGGTCTGACCCAGGATCGGGTGAAAGCGGGAGCCGGTGTTTGGCCCCACTCGCGAAACCTGATGTGCCGGCGAGAGACCCGCGACTGGACTGCACGGAGGGTTGTAAAGGTAAGCCAGGTCGTTTTGAGATGTCTTCCGAAGGTCAAGGATGAATCCAGATTTTCCCGATACAGGTCCGCCGCGCGACACAAAGCAGGTACCAAAAACTATGCGGGCAGGCGAAGGGCAGCATGGCGACTCTCTTCATAATGAACCTGCAGGCGACGGTACGCCGGGGCAACACGACGCTTTAAGACCTGCGCCAGTTCGGGGCATCGGTTCACCGCGACCTCCACGTCCTGCGCATGGTGACCAAGATGCGATGAATGCGCTGTTGTTTAACGACGTAGTCACCGGCCGTTTCGACCAGGATGAAGGGAATGCAGGGCTTGAGCCGCCGCGCCGGGTGCTTTCGCCGGAACCCAGTTCTCCCAAGCTGCACAAGATCCTCGCGCAGGCGGGGCTGGGCTCCAGGCTCGAAATGGAGCAGCTGATTCTTGCAGGGCGCATATCGGTAAATGGTGAGCCCGCCCACGTTGGGCAACGCATTCAGTTTGGCGACACCGTCAAGGTCAATGGCAAACCGGTGCGCCTGCGTATTGACCCTCCGCCGCCCCGGGTGATTGCTTATCACAAGCCTGCGGGTGAAGTTGTCACCCACGACGACCCTCAAAATCGTCCTACGGTTTTCCGGCGCCTGCCGAAACTGTTTCAAGGCAAATGGCAATCTGTAGGCCGTCTCGATCTGAACACCGAGGGGCTGCTTCTTTTGACCAGTTCGGGCGACCTCGCCAATCGTTTGATGCATCCGAGATTTGGACTTGAGCGGGAGTATGCAGTGCGTGTTTTGGGTGCGCTGGCTCCAGAGGAGAAGAAGCGTTTGCTCGAAGGCATTCGCCTCGATGACGGCCTTGCCCAGTTTTCGTCCATCGAGCCCGGTGGCGGCGAAGGCGCCAACTGCTGGTATCGCGTGACGATCTCAGAGGGACGAAATCGGGAAGTGCGGCGCATGTTCGAGGCTGTCGGGCATGCGGTGAGCCGATTAATACGCATTCGCTATGGCGCGATGTTGCTGCCCCGAGGACTCAAGCGGGGGGCGTTTGTCGAGCTGGAAGAGCGCGACATTTGGGCGTTGACCAGCGTTGTGAGTCAGTCCGAGAAGCACGAGCAGCGTGGTGGGCAGCATTTGGTTTTGCCAAGGCGTAAAACAGGGCGAGCGCCTTCGTCGGGTAGTCCTCGAAATAGCGGCCTGCGTGAACCTAACTATCAGTCGATGTCAATTCCTGATTCGTCTCGTCTGTCCGTCGCAGACGAAGATCCGCACGAGTTTCAACCTCCGCATGACCACGATCAGGTGGGGCCTGGCGCTAATTTGAGGTGGCCCAACGGAACCGAAAATAAAAATTCAAACGCGCGCAATCGGGGCCATTCCCTAGCACCTGTCCAGCGCTCATCTGGAGCACCGAATTCTGTCGGTCTGCAGCGGCGAAACGGTGGGGGCGACCGAAGTCCGCCGGGCGGGCAACCTGATCCAATGAAGACGTCGTTTGGCTACATCGGCGCCGATACGTTTACCCGCCAGAGACAGGGGCAGAATTCAAAGCCCGGCTCTTCACGGAATATGGGCGCGCCTGGCTCGCGAGCTCCGTCGGAAAGGGGTAGTCGCGGTGGTCCAGGGCGAGGCAGGTCCCGATAGCGGCGCGCTTCCCCGTTCGGTCGAGGGTCCCGGCGAGAGGCTAAAATTCGAAGTTATGCCCAGCTTTTGGGGCAGCAACTAATCCAGACTAGAAAGACACCCAAATGGCTATCGAACTTACGCTCTCCATCATCAAGCCCGACGCTGTGGCGAAGAACGTGATCGGACAAATTTACACGCGCTTTGAGGCTTCCGGGCTTAAGGTCGTCGCTGCAAGAATGGCTCAGTTGTCGCAGGGCGAAGCCGAGGCCTTTTACTCGGTCCACAAACAGCGCCCCTTCTTCAAAGATCTGGTCTCGTTCATGATTTCCGGCCCCGTGATGATTCAGGTGCTTGAGGGTGAAGGAGCGGTCCTTAAAAACCGCGACCTGATGGGTGCCACCGATCCGAAGAAGGCTGAGCCTGGCTCCATTCGTGCCGATTTCGCTGACAGCATCGACGCAAATGCGGTCCACGGTTCCGACGCTCCGGAAACCGCAATGGCAGAGATCGGCTTCTTCTTCCCTGGCATGAGCGTTTACAGCCGCTGACCATGTCCAACCCTGCTTGGGCTGCAGCTTCAGGTGCCGCTGGCCATGGGGGAGCGTCGGGCCCGCTTCAATTGGCGGGGTTGACCAATTTGCTCGAATGCGATTTGGACGGATTGGCTGCTTTCTGCGAGCAGCTCGGTGAGAAACGTTTTCGCGCCACTCAGCTCTTTCGCTGGATACATCAGCAGGGGGCAAGTGATTTTGGGGATATGACCGATCTGGCAAAGTCGCTGCGAGTCAAATTGGCCGGGGTTGCGTCGGTGGATGCGCTGGCTCCGGTGTCCCGTCATGATTCCGCTGATGGCACTGTCAAATGGTTGTTCAACGTCGGCCAAGGTGACGTCATCGAGACTGTCTTCATTCCCGAGACAGATCGCGGCACGCTGTGCATTTCGTCGCAGGCCGGCTGCGCGGTTGGCTGCCGATTTTGCTCTACGGGTCATCAGGGCTTCAGCAGGAACCTGAGCACCGGGGAAATTATTTCCCAGCTCTGGTACGCCGAGCATTTTTTGCGCAAGAAGCTGGGCACAGAGAAGCGCGTTATATCCAATATCGTGATGATGGGAATGGGCGAGCCTTTGCAGAACTACACGCAGCTGCTGCCGGCGCTGCGGGTTATGCTCGATGATCACGCCTACGGTCTCTCACGCCGTCGCGTCACGGTTTCCACTTCGGGCGTAGTGCCAATGATCGAGCGACTGGCGGTCGATTGTCCGGTTGCACTCGCAGTGTCGCTGCACGCGCCCAATGACGAGCTCCGAAACCAGCTCGTTCCACTGAATCGCAAGTACCCGATCGGTGAACTTCTGGAGTCCTGCATGCGTTATCAAGCCGCTGCGCCCCGAGATTTCGTCACGTTTGAATACTGCATGCTCGATGGAGTGAACGACAGCCTTAAACAAGCCACGGAACTCGTCGCCCTTGTGCGAAGTCATGGACATCATGGTTTGAATTGCAAGTTCAATCTGATTCCGTTTAATCCTTTTCCAGCTTCCGGCCTTACCCGGTCAAGCACGGCTCAAGTTTCACTTTTCGCTCAGGTTTTGCTTGAGGCCGGAATTGTTACCACTGTGAGAAAAACCCGCGGCGACGACATTGATGCCGCGTGCGGGCAGTTAGCGGGCTATGTTCAGGATAGAACTGGCGTTGCGGCACGCATTGCGCTACAGCGTCAAGGTAAGCTCGGTGAACCCCGGGTGATCGTTTTGAACAAGGTGGGCGTATGACGTTAAAACTGGGTGCGTTAGTGATGTTTTCGCTAGTCGCCGCGGGTTGGCTTCAAGGATGTGTGAGCTCGAGTCCCATCGGGGCAGCACAACCAAATAGGGCCGACCTGTTAACAGAGTCCGATGAGCCGCCGGAACGGCGTCGCGCGCGCCTGCGACTCGAACTCGCGTCCGGATATTTCGAGCGCGGCCAGAGCAGCGTGGCGCTCGACGAAATAAAGCAGTCCCTGGTGGCAGACCCCGGATTTGTCGATGCCTACAACATGCGTGGCCTCGTGTATATGCGCTTGAATAACTCTATCCTGGCTGAAGAGAGTTTTCAAAAAGCGCTGTCCCTGAGCGCTCGCGACCCTGATGTTGCACACAACTATGGCTATCTGTTGTGCAGCCAAGGCAGGTACGACAGCGCTTTTCAAATGTTCACACGGGCTTTCGCCGATCCTGGATACAAGGGAAAGGCGAAAACCCTGATGATTCAGGGTCTGTGTCAGGCCCGAGCCGGGAAGCCGAAGGAAGCTGAAGCGAGCTTGACCCAATCGTTCGAAATCGATGCCGGGAATCCGGCAACCACTTACAATCTCGCTAATCTGCTCTATGCGCGCAATGAACTTGCACGGGCGCAGTTTTATATCCGGCGCCTAAATAACAGCGATATGGCCAACGCAGAATCCCTGTGGTTGGGTATCAAGACCGAGCGAAAAATGAACAATGCGGACGCGGTGCGCCAGTTGGGCGATCAGCTTAAAAAGCGCTTCTCGGATTCTTCTCAGGCTGCTCTCTTCGCGAAAGAGGCCTTCAGTGAGTAGTAGCTGCTCCACAAGCGGAGACCTGGCCGACCTGGTAGCGGATTGTCAAAGCGAGGCCGAGGTCGGACGTTCGGCGGGCTTTTTATTGAAAAAAGCGCGCGAGGCGTCGGGTTTGAAGCTTTCGACGTTGGCAACTTCCCTGAAAGTTCCTCTGAAAAAGCTCGAAGCACTCGAGCAAGATCGTTTCGACTTGCTACCGGACGTCGTTTTTGCCCGTGCTTTGGCTGGCAGTGTGTGCCGGAGTCTGAAACTTGATGCGCGTGAAGTCCTTCAGCGCATTCCGAACAAACCCTCCAGCGTCTTGAGCGGCCGTGAACTGGCCGGGCCTGAGGGGCGCCTAGCCGTCCCCATCAGGTCAGCCCGCCGCAGATCGCACGCGCCGGTTTTCAGGAGGTCGGCGCGACGGGCGCCAACGATTGGCTTGGTGCTGCTGGCGGTTGCGGTGGCGCTAGTTTATTTCGCCGATGTTCAAGGTCCAGGTCATTTTGTTAAGCAAGCTTTGCAAGGCCGGTTGTCCGATGGGTTCATCCTTAAAGGAAATGATTCACGGGTTGGACCGACCGCAGGCACGTCGATGGTTATGGTCCCGAACGGAATGTCGGCTGGCGGAGGCAGCACCGTGCTGGTCAGGGCGGGGAGCCATCCTATTGAACCCGTTTTTTCTCTGGACCATCCCGTGAGTCCGATTTCCCGTACAACTGACCGGTCAGGAGCCGCTATAGCCCCCACGCCAAGTCCGGGACAGTCTCGTCAGTCGATGTTGCCGCGTCCAGAGACCCGAAACCCGATTGCCACGCCTGTGTTGACTCTGATTGCTAGCGGAGATGCCTGGGTCAGTGTCACAGATGCGAAGGGCGCAGTGCTGCTTAACAGACTTTTCGCGGCCGGTGAGGTGGTACAGACTTCCGGCCTGTTTCCTTTGAAAACTGTGCTTGGACGGGCTGATCTTATGCGCGTCGAAGTGCGTGGCAGATCGCTAGATCTGGCCCCACTGAGCCGCGAGAATGTGGCCCGATTCGAGGTTCAATGATGCAGATTTGCAATGCGCAGCCGGTTGAGTCGGCGACTCCAAAAGCGCGCCGTACTACGCAGGTTGACGTGTGCTGGGGTTCGCGCGTGGTGTCGGTCGGCGGCAATGCGCCCGTGCGGGTGCAGTCGATGACCAACACCGACACCGTCGATGCGATAGGCACCGCGATTCAGGTCAAGGAACTCGCGCTAGCTGGGTCCGAACTGGTGCGCATCACGGTAAACACCCCGGAGGCGGCGGCCGCCGTTCCGTATGTGCGGGAACAGCTTGACCGCATGGGCATAGACGTGCCTTTGATCGGCGATTTTCACTATAACGGCCACCGCCTGCTCACAGACTACCCAGCCTGCGCAGAGGCTCTTTCCAAGTACCGGATCAATCCAGGAAACGTCGGCAAAGGGGACAAGCACGACCGACAGTTCGGGCAAATGATTGATGTGGCCATGCGCTGGAACAAGCCGGTGCGAATCGGGGTGAACTGGGGCAGTCTGGATCAAGAATTGCTCGCGCATTTCATGGACCAGAACAGCGCCAGGAAGAAGCCGTGGGATGCCCGCCAAGTCATGTACGAGGCGCTGATTACCTCGGCCACCGAGTCCGCACAGCGTGCGCTCGAGATGGGTATGCGGCGCGACCAGATCATTCTGTCTTGCAAGGTCAGCGGCGTTCAAGATCTGATCTCGGTTTACCGCGAGTTGGCCCGCCGCAGCGACCATGCATTGCACTTGGGCTTGACCGAAGCGGGGATGGGCACCAAGGGGACTGTAGCCTCTGCCACGGCGCTTTCAATTTTGCTTCAAGAGGGGATTGGCGACACGGTTCGGGTTTCCCTCACGCCGCAACCGGGCGAATCCCGTACGCAGGAGGTGCTGGTTGCATCGGAATTGCTGCAGGCTTTGGGATTGCGAAGTTTTGTACCCAGCGTTACCGCCTGTCCCGGCTGTGGGCGGACTACGAGCACAACTTTTCAGGAACTTGCCAAGCAGATCGATGACTTCTTGCGGGCTCAGATGCCGGTGTGGCGAAAGCAGTACCCCGGCGTCGAGGCTTTGCGGGTTGCGGTTATGGGGTGCATTGTCAACGGCCCCGGCGAGAGCAAGCACGCTGATATTGGCATCAGCTTGCCAGGCTCCGGAGAGGTACCGGCTGCGCCTGTGTTCATCGACGGCGAGAAGCGGTTGACCCTGCGCGGGTCCGATATCGCCAACCAGTTCCAGTCCATCGTCGAAACTTACATTGAAAACCGCTTTGGTGCGCAGCGCGTCGCCGAGTCGGCTTGAATTCCCATGACTGAACAACTGGCTGCCGAGCGTGCAGCGAAGCGCTCTATGGCAAATGCCGAAAAACTGGCTGCTGTAAAAGGCATGAACGATATCCTGCCGCCCGAATCGGCCCGCTGGGAATGGCTGGAAGGCAAGGTGCGGCTGTTGATGGCGCGCCACACATACCTCAACATACGCACACCCATCCTAGAACACACCCGGCTCTTCGTCCGCGGTATTGGAGAGGTTACGGATATCGTCGAGAAAGAGATGTATTCTTTTGAGGACCGAGCGGACAAGCAGGGCTTGTCCGACAGCTTGAGCATGCGCCCTGAGAACACTGCGAGCGTGGTGCGCGCGGTGACCGAACACAATCTTTTGTACGACGGCGGGAAAAGACTTTTCTATATGGGTCCGATGTTTCGCCGCGAGCGTCCGCAGCGTGGGCGATACCGCCAGTTCCATCAGGTGGGTGCAGAGGCTTTGGGCTTCGCCGGCCCGGAAGTGGACGCCGAGCTGATACTGCTAGCCGTAGCCTTATGGCAGGAAATCGGATTGAGCGACTGGCGTCTTGAGATTAACAGCTTGGGCCAGCCAAGTGAGAGGGCCCGTCACCGTGTCGAATTGATTGCCCATTTCGAGCGTTCTTTCGATCTGCTGGATGAGGACGCCCGTCGGCGTCTGCACAGCAATCCGCTGCGTATTCTCGATAGCAAAAATCCGGCTATGCGACTTGTCGTGGACAGTGCACCCCGCCTGATCGACTTTCTGGGGCCGCAATCGCTGGCGCACTTTGAAGCTCTGAAGGCCATCCTCGATGTCAATGGCGTGGCCTGGACGCTTAATCCGCGTCTGGTGCGCGGTCTCGACTACTACAACCTGACGGTCTTCGAGTTCATTACCGATCGTTTGGGCGCGCAGGGTACGATCTGCGCCGGCGGGCGCTACGACGATTTGATCGGGCAGAGCGGCGGCCGACCAGCGCCGGCGGTCGGTTGGGCGATGGGTGTGGAGCGCGTGCTGGAGTTGCTGGCGGAGCAGGGCGAGACCGTCGCCGCGCCTGTACCCGACGCTTATGCTGTCGTTGGTGACTCGGCGGCGTTTCCGGTGGTGCTGCGGACGCTGCAGGCGTTGCGCAAGCAGAGCGTCAGCGTGCAGATGCACGCTGCCCAAAGTGCAGATTCGGTTGACAGCATGAAGTCGCAGTTCAAACGCGCCGATGCGAGCGGCGCTCGCTACGCACTGGTGTTCGGTGCTGACGAACTCGCCCGCGGCGAGGTGTCTGTCAAAAAGCTTCGGGCTTCAGCGGCATCCCAGGTTACGCGGCAGACCGCCAAAGCCCTCGCCGACGTCGCTATCTGGGGCGCGTCGCTAAAAGCCTGAGCCCGCTCTCGGCCTTCTCTACAATCGCGGCAATCCATCAGCCGCACTTCATCGGCGAATAACCAGTTTTTATGGCAAAACATCTCGATCTCGAAGAGCAGGAGCAGCTCGACGAACTTAAGCACTTCTGGAAAAACTACGGCAACGCGATAACTACTGCGTTACTCGTCGTGGCCGCCGCGCTCGTTGGCTGGTTCGGATACCAATATTGGCAAAATGGCAAGGCGACCCAAGCGTCATTGATGTACGACGAAGTCGAGCGCGCCGTTCAGTCCGGCGACAGCGCGCGTGTCGAGCGGGCGCTGGCCGACATGAACGAACGGTTCGGCTCAACCGTTCAAGCCCAGCAGGCCGGACTTATTGCCGCGCGCGGCTTTCACGACAAGGGCAGTATTGATGCCGCGATTTCGGCGTTGACGGGGGTAGCCACCCGATCCTCTGGCGATGGCTACGGCGCGATGGCTCGGCTGCGTCTGGCAGCGTTGCTGGCCGACAAAAAGGACTACGACGGAGCCTTGCGGCAACTCGCTGGGTCCTTTCCTAAAGATTTCGCTCCCCTGGCTGATGATCGGCGCGGCGATGTAATGATGCTGCAAGGCAAGAAAGCAGAGGCCAAGGCCGAATATGAAAAAGCGTATAAGGGTTTGGGCGAGCGCTTTGAATACCGGCGCCTTGTCGAAACCAAGCTGAACGGGCTCGGCGTCGATTTGTCAGAGCGCCGTTCAACCGACGCGGTTTCTGCAGCCGTTAAAAAATAGATGAAATTCAAGTTAAATCGGCTTCTATTGCAGCTGGGACGAGCGCTGGCAGCTATCTTATTTGTAGCGACGCTGAGTGGATGCTTTGGCGGCGCAGTGAAGCCCAAACCTACCGAGCTGCAGCCGGTGACGCCATCGGTTACGGCCCGGCAGATATGGACGGCGAGCATCGGTCCTGTTAAATTTCCGCTGCAGACCACCGTTGCTGCGGGTACCCTGGCAGTGGCGGGCAGTGATGGGACGCTGGCCTTGCTTGACACGCAAACCGGTCGCGATCTGTGGCGCGTCGCGCTGGCGACGCCCTTGGCAGCTGGAGTCGGGAGCGACGGCAAATTGACGGCCGTCGTCTCGCGCGAGAACGAGGTAATCGCTGTCCAGGATGGGCGCGAGATCTGGCGGCAGAAACTCAATGCGCAGGTTTTTACATCGCCGTTTGTGGCGGGTGGACGCGTCTTTGTGCTAGCGGCAGACCGGTCGGTCGGCGCTTTCGACGGCCGGTCCGGCAGCCGACTGTGGACCCAACAGCGTCCGAGCGAACCACTGGTGCTTCACCAGTCAGGCGTCATTTTGGCCGTCGGTGACACCCTCGTGGTCGGCCTCGCCGGACGGCTCGCTGGACTGAACCCGGCAAATGGCAGCGTTCGCTGGGAGGTGCCGATCGCCTCTCCGCGCGGCATCAACGACGTCGAGCGTCTGGTTGATCTGATTGGACCGGTGAGCCGGCACGACGACAGCGTCTGCGCGCGCGCCTACCAAGCCAGCATCGGCTGCGTCAACGCGGCGCGGGGATCGCTGGTCTGGGCCAAGCCTGCCGCCGGCGTCGAGGGCTTGAGCGGAGACGACCGCATGCTGTTCGGCACCGAATCGGACGGTACCGTGGTGTCGTGGCGGCGCTCCGACGGCGAGCTAGGCTGGACTACCGACCGCCTGCGCTATAGGGGCTTGACCGCGCCGCTGCTGGCGGGGCGCTCGCTCGCCATTGGCGACGCTACCGGCTTCATCCATTTGCTGTCTCGTGAAGACGGCTCGCTGCTGAATCGGCTGGCGACCGACGGCTCCCGGATCGCAGCCGCACCGGTTCTGGCCGGCGACAAATTGATTGCCGTCACCCGAAACGGCAACGTTTACGGCTTTCAGCCCGAATGAGCGGCAAGGGCGATCGCCCGAAGAATGATCGATGAAACCCGTTATTGCCTTGGTAGGGCGACCCAACGTCGGTAAGTCCACCCTTTTTAATCGGCTTACGAAATCCCGAGACGCCATCGTGGCCGATTTTGCCGGGCTGACACGCGACCGCCATTACGGCAATGGTTCACTCGGCAAGCTTGCCTACATCGTCATTGATACTGGTGGCTTCGAGCCCGATGCGGTTTCGGGCATCTACAAGGAGATGGCAAAGCAAACCCGACAGGCGGTAGCTGAAGCCGATGTCGTGGTGTTCGTGGTTGACGGGCGCGCCGGTCTCAGTGCGCAAGACCATGACATCGCGGTTTACCTGCGCAAGTTGGGAAAGCCCTGTGTGCTCGTGGCCAATAAGGCAGAGGGCATGACAGAAGGAGTGCAACTGGCTGAGTTTTTCGAGCTGGGCATTGGTGAGGTGTTGCCGGTTTCTGCTGCGCACGGGCAGGGCATTCGGTCCTTGGTCGAGGCGGCTTTTGCACTGCTGCAAATTTCCGATGACTCCCACTCCAACTCGCCCGATGCGCAGGATTCCTCGGCAATCCGGCTCGCTGTCGCAGGACGCCCGAATGTCGGCAAATCGACGCTGATCAACACCTGGCTGGGCGAGGAGCGCCTGGTTGCTTTCGATCTGCCGGGAACTACCCGGGATGCCATTTCGGTGCCCTTTGAGCGGGCCGGGCAGAAGTTCGAGCTGATCGACACCGCCGGCTTGCGCCGCAAGGGCAAGGTCTTTGAAGCCATCGAGAAGTTTTCGGTCGTAAAAACACTGCAGGCGATTGAAAATTCGAACGTCGTGCTGCTGCTGCTCGACGCAACCCAGGGCGTTACCGATCAGGATGCGCACATCGCAGGCTACATCCTTGAAAGCGGTCGCGCGGTCGTATTGGCTGTGAACAAATGGGACGCCGTTGACTCGTATCAGCGCGAGCAACTGGAGCGCTCGATCGAAACCCGCTTGGCCTTCCTGAAGTTTGCGTCCATTCACCATATTTCTGCCATCAAGCGGCAGGGCTTGGGACCGGTATGGAAATCCATAGCCCAAGCCCACGCTTCGGCAAACCGGAAGATGTCCACGCCGGTTCTGACACGTCTGCTGCTCGAAGCCGTACAGTTTCAGCAGCCGCAGCGGTCGGGCATGTTCCGCCCAAAACTGCGTTACGCACACCAGGGGGGTATGAACCCGCCGATCATCATCGTCCACGGCAATTCGCTGGAGCACGTCACTGAGGCCTACAAGCGTTACCTGGAGGGCCGCTTTCGAAAAGAGTTCGATTTGGTCGGTACACCGATGCGAATCCAGATGAAAAGTTCGCAAAACCCCTTCACCGAAAAAGAATAGGTACAGGCCTACGGGGCCCCCCGTTACCTTGTGTTAACTTATGGGCTTATTAACTTTTGAACACGGAACATATCGTGAGCAATAACAAGAGTCAGCTTTTGCAGGACCCCTTCCTGAACACCCTGAGGCGCGAGCATGTGCCGGTGTCCATTTACCTCGTCAACGGGATTAAGTTGCAGGGGCAGATCGAGTCTTTCGATCAATATGTCGTGTTGCTGCGTAATACCGTCACCCAGATGGTTTACAAGCATGCGATTTCCACCATTGTTCCCGGGCGCGCGGTGAATTTCTCTGCCAACGATCACGACGAAAGTGCGTCCAGCTGAGACCGAAAGACGACTCTGTCGGCCCACGTCCGGCAGCTGTTCTGGTCGGCGTGAATCTGGGTACGCCCAATTTTGACGCTGGATTGGTTGAGCTCGGTCTGCTTGCAGAGACGGCCGGCCTCCTACCGGTAGCGCGCGTTGCCTGCAACCGCAAGGCGCCAGATGCGGCGTTGTTTGTCGGCAAGGGCAAGGCCGAAGAGATCAAAATGTTGGCGTTGGAATCGGGTGCGACCGAGGTCTTGTTTGACCAGACCCTGAGTCCTGCACAGCAGCGCAACCTCGAGCGTGAGTTGGACATGCCAGTCAACGACCGGACGATGCTCATCCTCGAGATTTTTGCGCAGCGCGCGCGCAGCCACGAAGGCAAACTGCAGGTTGAACTGGCCCGGCTTCAGTATGTTTCTACGAGGCTGGTGCGGCGTTGGTCGCACCTTGAACGACAGACTGGCGGGGCCGGCGTGCGGGGCGGGCCTGGCGAGAAGCAGATCGAGCTCGATCGGCGAATGATTGGCGAGGCAATCAAGCGAACCAAAGAGCGTCTTGCCAAAGTCAAGAAGCAGCGTCTGACCCAGCGCAAGCAGCGCGGGCGCCGCCAATCGTTTTCGATCTCGTTGGTTGGCTATACGAACGCTGGGAAATCCACGCTGTTTAATGCGTTGGTCAAGGCTCGCGCGTACGCTGCAGACCAGCTTTTTGCCACGCTCGACACCACCACCCGCCAGCTTTATTTGGGCGATGAAGTCGGGCTTGCCTCTCTTTCTGATACGGTTGGATTCATCCGCGATTTGCCTCACGGGCTGATTGACGCGTTTGCCGCCACCTTGCAGGAGGCCGCAGATGCCGACTTATTGTTGCATGTGGTTGATGCGTCGAATGCCGACTATTTTGAGCAGATTGAGCAAGTGCAGCGGGTGCTCGACGAAATCGGTGCGGGTGCGGTGCCCCAGGTGCTGGTGTTCAACAAGCTCGATGCGATGGCTGGCAATCGCCCTCTGATGCTGAACGACCGATTCGCCCTCAAACACCCTTTTGAAGAATCAACCAGCCCGGTCGAGCGGGTCTTCGTCAGCGCCGTCAGCGGAGAGGGCTTGTCTGACTTGCGTCGTGTTTTAGCCGGGCGGGCAACCTCACGGATCAGCGAAGACCTTGAGCAGCGGGTTTAGCTTTTCACCGGGGGGCGGATCGGGGTAAACGCAATGCACCCTTGTTCTGCCAGAAGTCCCTTTACCGCAACGCACACCACTATGGCGAGGCGTGCCAGACCGGGTGGTCAAAGACCTCAGAGACTTATGTAGAAGGGCCTCATTGGGCGTCTCTGGCTTAGGCACAATAGCGGTGTTTTGAAACAAAGTGAGTGAGACCGATGAAACTGAATTCCGTGCTGAAACCTTTTGTATTTTTCAGCGAAAGTATGAAGCAGCGCGTCTTGGGCATGTTCAATCTCAACGATCCCCGATGGGGCCGCGACGAGGGAAACGCAGCGCCTGACGACGCCAAGCCCGAGTCCAACCCTCCAGAGAATCCACCGTCGCGTCCGTCTCGTCCGCACGCGTCTCAGGGAAAAGGTCCTAACCAGGGACCACCGGATCTGGACGAACTCTGGCGCGACTTCAATCGCAAACTGGGCGGTTTGTTTGGCGGTGGCAAGCGCGGTGGCAAGCGTGGCGGATTTGGCGGCGGCAATGGCGGCAATGGCGGTGGGTTTCAGCCCGACATGAAAAGTGCAGGTATTGGTGCCGGGTTGATTGCTGCGGTGGTCGTCCTGATTTGGCTGGGTACCGGCTTTTTCATCGTTCAGGAGGGCCAGCAGGCGGTGGTCACCCAATTCGGCCGTTACAACGCCACCGTCGGTGCCGGCTTCAATTGGCGCCTCCCCTATCCGATCCAGCGTCATGAACTGGTGGTGGTGACGCAAATCCGATCGGTTGACGTCGGGCGCGACACCATCATCAAGGCAACGGGTTTGCGCGACTCGGCGATGCTTACTGAAGATGAGAACATCATTGATGTGAAGTTTTCGGTTCAGTACCGGCTGAACGACGCACGCGCATTTCTGTTCGAAACGCGCAGTCCCAGCGATGCGGTGGTACAGGCCGCCGAGACTGCGGTACGCGAGGTGGTAGGCAAGATGACCTTGAATAACGCGCTGGGCGAGGAGCGGGAACAGATCGCCCCGCGAGTCAGGCAACTGGCCCAAACCATTCTGGACCGCTACAAGATCGGCGTTGAAATTGTCGCCATTAACATGCAGCAGGGAGGCGTACGGGCACCCGATCAGGTTCAGGCGGCCTTTGACGATGTCAACCGTGCCGGGCAGGAGCGCGAACGCGCCAAAAATGAGGGCCAGGCCTACGCCAACGACGTGATTCCGCGTGCGGCGGGGTCGGCTTCAAGGCTGAAGGAAGAAGCGGCCGCCTACAAGGCACGTATCGTCGCGCAGGCTGAAGGTGATTCCCAGCGTTTTCGGTCGGTGCTTGCCGAATACCAGAAGGCCCCGCTGGTGACGCGCGACCGGCTCTACACCGACGCCATGCAGCAGGTTTATTCCAACGTGTCCAAGGTGCTGGTCGATTCGCGTCAGGGTTCCAATCTGCTTTATTTGCCACTGGACCGGATCATGCAAATGACTGGCCAAGGCGCACCGGTTGACTCACAGGTCCTGCCAGGAACTGCCACTTCGCCCGCCGCCCCGACACCGCCGACCGGCAGCGCAACGCCAGACCCGCGGGCACGCGATGCCTCCCGCACCCGCGAACGCGAAACCCGCTAAGGAAAACAAAGTGAACAGAGTTGGATTCATCGTTTCGTCGGTATTTGTGCTGCTCGCCTTGCTGAGCTCGACGCTCTTCGTCGTGGACCAGCGGCAGTTTGGTGTGGTTTACGCGCTGGGGCAGATCCGGGAAGTCATCACCGAGCCGGGGCTGCACTTCAAGCTTCCACCACCATTCCAGAATGTTTCGTACCTCGAAAAACGCTTGCTGACACTTGAAAGCACCGACACCGGCGCCGTCCTGACGGCCGAGAAACAGCCCGTCGTGATCGACTGGTATGTGCGCTGGCGCATTATTGATCCAACCCAATACATCCGCAGCGTCGGACGCGACGAAGCGACCGGGGCGAATCGGCTGAGCGGCGTGGTCCGCAACGCATTCAATCAGGAGATCAACCGGCGCACCGTCAAGGAGTTGCTGTCAACCCAGCGCGAATCACTGATGGCCGCCGTCAAGGCCGAAGTGTTGGAGCAGGTCAAGGTAACAACCAACCCTTGGGGCATCGATGTGCTCGACGTTCGCATTGTCCGCGTCGATTACACCGAGGCCATCACCGAGTCGGTTTACCGGCGCATGGAAGCCGAACGCAAGCGGGTCGCCAACGAGCTGCGCTCCACCGGTGCAGCCGAAAGCGAGAAAATTCGCGCCGACGCCGATCGTCAGCGTGAGGTCATTCTCGCCAATGCCTACCGTGAGGCACAGAAGGTCAAGGGTGAGGGCGATGCGGAAGCCGCGCGCGTGTACGCCGAGTCCTTCGGCCGCGACCCGCAATTCGCGCAGTTTTATCGGAGCCTCGATGCCTACAAGGCAAGCTTCAACAAACGCAGCGACGTGATGGTGCTCGACCCTTCGTCGGAGTTTTTCAAGGCCATGCGCGGCGCGAGCGGTAGCGGCGGCACAACGCCGCCAGCCCGCTGAGCGTTTCGACCGTGGCGCGCTGAAGCGCCGGCCTTGAGCGCCGGTCGCCATTGCGGCCAGACCGTGCTTACGCTCCCATCTTGTAGGCCGAGCAGTGACGTTCAGGTTAGCCGGTTTTAAATTTGCCGCCGTACTGCACGAGCGCGCCCGGCAAGCCGGAAACCGGGGGGCAGACCGGTAAAATCCTGCCTTTAAACGTTCCAATTCACACCATGCCCGCTTGGCCGTCATCCTGGCAATTGCCCGATCAAATTGCCGATGTCCTGCCTTCCGAGGCGCGGCACATCGAAGAGCTGCGCCGCCTGCTGCTTGACAGCGCGCGCGGCTACGGCTACGAGCTGGTCATGCCGCCTCTGCTGGAGCACATCGAGTCGCTGCTGACCGGCACTGGTGAAGCCCTCGATCTGCAGACCTTCAAGCTGGTCGATCAGCTTTCTGGCCGCACGTTGGGCCTGCGCGCCGACACCACGCCGCAGGTTGCCCGTATCGACGCGCACCTCCTCAATCGCCGCGGCGTCGTCCGGCTTTGCTATTGCGGGCCGGTGTTGCACACCCGAGCCGACCGGCCGCTGGCCACCCGCGAACCGCTGCAGTTCGGTGCCGAGATCTACGGACACGCCGGTCTTGAGGCTGACCTCGAGGCGCAGCTTTTGGCACTCGACGGTCTGCGCGCCGCCGGGATCCAGCACATGAGCGTTGACATGGCCGACGTCGGTCTGGTCAACGCCTTGCTCGGCGATGTGCGCCTGCCGCAGAAAACAATCGGCCTGCTGCATGCGGCGCTTGCAGCCAAGGACGCCAGCGAACTTGCAGGCCTGGCATCCAGCCTGAGCGGCAGCCTGCCGCCGACTGCCGCCGTAGGCTTGCAGGCGCTGCTGCAGCTCTACGGAGACGAAAAAGTACTTGATCACGCCGAGCAGGTTTTGCCACCTCTGCCCGGCGTGCGCCTGGCCCTGCAAAAACTCAGGTGGCTGGCATCGCATCTCGAAGGCGTCAATGTAAGTTTCGACCTTGCCGATCTGCGCGGTTATGCGTACTACACCGGCACCCGCTTTGCCATCTACGGCCAGGGCGCCGAACTGGCCCGGGGTGGACGCTACGACGAGGTCGGGGCCGTGTTCGGCCGCAATCGTCCGGCGGTGGGTTTCAGCATGGATTTGAAAGAACTGGTCGCCGCGTTGCCGCCGCGTCGCCTGCGTGCCTCCATTCGTGCGCCCTGGCCCCAGGGGCCAGGCGAAGAAGCGGGGTTGCGCCAGGCAATTG
>JAJAYS010000330.1 GCA_026786065.1 Polaromonas sp. | reverse complement strand
GCTCAAGCCGATCGGTACCACAGGTTTTCCGCTTGGCACCGACGAGCTGGGCCGCGATATGCTGTCCCGGCTGATCGTCGGTGCACGTCTGTCGCTGTTCGTCGGCATCACACCGGTAATCGTCGCGTTCATGCTGGGCTCGGCCATCGGCATCCTGGCCGGCTATGCGGGCGGCATCGTCAATGCCGTCATCATGCGGACCATCGACGTTTTCTACGCGTTCCCGTCGGTACTGCTGGCCATCGCGCTGTCGGGGGTGCTGGGCGCAGGCATCGTCAACTCACTGATCTCATTGACCATTGTTTTCATCCCTCAGATCGCCCGCGTTGCCGAAAGCGTCACTACGCAGGTGCGCGGACGCGACTATGTGGAAGCCGCGCGCGCCTCAGGCGCCAACGCCTTCACCATCGTGCGCGTGCATGTGCTGGGCAACGTTCTGGGGCCGATTTTTGTCTATGCCACCAGCCTGATCGCGGTTTCGATGATCCTGGCGTCGGGCCTGTCGTTTTTGGGCCTGGGCGTGAAGCCGCCCGAGCCGGAGTGGGGCCTGATGCTCAACACCCTGCGTACCGCGCTCTACGTGCAACCGTGGGTTGCTGCGCTGCCGGGCGTGATGATCTTCATCACCTCGATTTCATTCAACATCCTGTCCGACGGCTTGCGTTCGGCCATGGACAACAAGGGCTGACGCATGCACGCCGATTTGCCTGGCGAGCCGGCCCAGCCGCTGCTGACCATTCGCGGTTTGCAAAAGCACTTTCCGCTCAAGACCGGTCTGTTTGGCAAGGGTAAGGACGTGGTGCGGGCCGTCGATGGGGTGGACTTCGAGGTACTCAAAAACGAAACGCTGGGCGTCGTTGGAGAGTCAGGCTGCGGCAAGTCCACCACGGCGCGGCTCATGATGCAGCTCATCGCGCCCACCGCTGGTGAAGTGATTTTTGATGGCCGTACGGTTGGCGGGCGGGAACTGAGCGTGAAGGAATTCCGGCGCCAGGTGCAAATGGTGTTTCAGGACAGCTATGCCTCGCTCAACCCGCGCCTGACCATTGAGGACTCTGTTGCGTTCGGGCCGCAGGTTCACGGCGTGTCCAAGTCCGAGGCGGTGCGCCGCGCGCGCGACCTGCTGGCGCGTGTCGGGTTGGAGCCGCACCGCTTTGCCGAGCGCTATCCGCATGAGTTGTCGGGTGGGCAGCGACAGCGCGTCAACATTGCGCGCGCGCTCGCGCTGCAGCCGCGCATGGTGATTCTGGATGAAGCGGTGTCCGCCCTCGACAAGTCGGTCGAGGCGCAGGTGATCAACCTGCTGCTCGACCTGAAGGCAGAGTTCGGTCTCACCTACGTGTTTATCAGCCACGATTTGAACGTGGTGCGCTACGTCAGCGACCGTGTGATGGTGATGTACCTTGGGCAGCTCGCGGAAATCGGGCCATCGGACGCGCTCTACGAAAACCCGCAGCATCCCTACACCCGTGCGCTGCTTTCGTCCATTCCGGCTTTGGACCCCGACCACCGCACCGAAAAAGCGGCGCTGGCCGGCGATCCGCCGAATCCGATCAACCCGCCATCGGGCTGCCGCTTTCATCCGCGCTGCCCACTCGCCGCGCCGGTGTGCAGTCAGCAGGTGCCTGCACGCTTGGCGGTGGGCGCACGGCAGGCCGTCAGTTGCCTGATCCACGAGGCCGGTAGCGGGCACCCGAAAGCGCCGTCGCGCCTGCATGTGGCCTGAAGCCCTCACTTTGTCCCGTACTGTTTTCCCAATGCCCTACCCTTCCCCCCATTCCCCGGATGCTGCCGAACCGATGGTCCGCCTGCGGGACCTGAGCGTCACGTTCACGGGTGGGCGCAAGCCGGTGCGCGCCGTCAGCGGGGTGAGCCTGGACGTGCAGCGTGGGGAGGTGGTGGCGCTGATCGGTGAGTCGGGCTCCGGCAAAAGCGTGACGCTGCGGACCGTACTGCGCCTGCACAACGAACGCCGGGCCGTCGTAGGCGGGGAGGTGCGTGTCGCGGGACGCGACGTGCTGGCCATGCCGCAGGGCGAACTCGCCGATTTTCGGGGCAAGGTTGCAGCGATGGTCTTCCAGGAGCCGCTGCTGGCGCTGGACCCGGTGTATTCCGTCGGAGCACAGATCATCGAATCGATACGGCGGCATGACGGAGGCTCCCATGCTGCGGCGCTGCAGCGCGCCTTGAGTTTGTTTGAGCGGGTGCGCATTCCCAGCGCCGAACACCGGCTCAAAGCCTATCCGCATGAGATGTCTGGCGGTATGCGCCAGCGCGCCATGATCGCGCTGGCCCTGGCCTGCCAACCGCAGCTTCTGTTGGCCGACGAGCCCACTACCGCGCTCGACGCCACCGTCCAGATCCAGATACTGCTGCTGCTGCGCGAGTTGCAGCGGGAGCTTGGCCTGTCGGTGATTTTCGTGACGCACGACATCGGCGCAGCAGTGGAAGTAGCCGACCGCATTGCGGTGATGTACGCTGGACGTATCGTCGAAGAAGGTACAGCGCGCGAGTTGATCCGCTCCCCACGACACCCCTACACCATCGGACTGCTCAAGAGCCGGGCGCACGGCGCGCTGGCGCGCGGCAAGCGGCTGGAGACCATCCGTGGCGCGCCACCGGACCTGTCCGCGCTGCCGCCAGGCTGCGCCTTCGCCGAGCGCTGCTCGCTGGCTACCGATGCCTGCAGAGCAGCGCAGCCGGCCGTGGTCGAGCTTTCGCCGAGTCACCGTGCGCGCTGCATCCACACCGACGCAGCTGCGGCAATCGCACCGATGCTGGTCGCCTGAAATCCCTGCAGCGTTGTGCCGATTGCCGCGACGCAACGAAGTACCGCAGGGGTGGCGATTGCACTGCCCAGCGTTGCGGCTTCGTGCATGCAGCTGCCAAGTCTGCAAGCGCTGGCAGAATCGTTTTTATCAACCTGAAGTCCTTAAACACACGGTCAAGCCCATGACAAACACCTACACCCCGGAGACCGCCACCGCAGCGCTAGCGCTGATAGGCGTTTGCATAGACCCTTCGCGCGCCGCCGGGGTCGCGGAAACGCTGAATGCCCAGATACGCGGGGCCAGCAAGGCCTTCGCCGAGTTGCCGTTCGAGACCGAACCCGCCCTGTACCTGAAAGTCAGCGCCGAGCAAGCGCCATGAGCCCCAACGCAATAGTGGAACTTTCAGCGGCTGGCCTGGCGCACGCCATCCGCCGCAAGGAGGTCACTGCCCACTCTGCAATGGAGGCGGTGCTTGCACGGGCCGACTCAGTACAGACAAAACTCAATTGCTTTGTCCGGATTGACCATGATGAGGCCCTTGCGGCGGCCCACCTCGCCGATGCAGAACTCGCGCGCGGCGTAGTGCGTGGCCCGCTCCACGGCGTACCTATGGCGCACAAGGATATGTATTACCGCGAGGGAGTGGCTTCTTCCTGCGGCTCCAGAATAAAGCGCGCCATGCCAGCGCCGACCACGGCCACTGCGCTGAAACGCCTCGATGCGGCCGGGGCTATTCAGTTCGGCGTGCTCAACATGGCCGAGTTCGCTTATGGCCCGACGGGGCATAACTACCACCTGGGTCACTGCCGCAACCCCTGGAACCCGGACTGCATTACCGGCGGTTCGTCCTCGGGTTCCGGCTCGGCTGTCGCTGCGCGCGCGTCGTTTGCGGCTCTCGGCTCCGACACCGGCGGCTCGATACGGGCGCCTGCAGCGTTTTGTGGATTGTCCGGAATCAAGCCGACGTGGGGCCGCGTATCGCGCCACGGCGCCATGCCGCTGTCGTTTTCGATGGACACGGTAGGCCCGCTTGCCCGCTCGGTCGAGGACTGCGCGTTGATCATGGGCGCAATCGCCGGTGCCGACCCGTTGGACCCGACTGCCAGCCACCATCCGGTGCCCGATTACATGGCACAGCTTTCGCGGCCTATCAAAGGCCTGCGGATCGGCACCGCGAAGCGCTACTTTTACGACGCGATCGACGATGAGATCGAATCGCTCATCTCGGCGAGCCTGCAGCACTACGCACGGCTTGGCGCCGAGATCGTTGAAGTCGATTTGCCCGACATGGAGCCGTGGAGCCATGCTGCGGCAATGATCATCGCCGCCGAGGCAGGCGCTGCACACGCAAACTGGCTGCGGTCCCGTCCGCAAGACTACTCCGACCAGGTACGCGCGCGTCTGGAACTCGGCCTTGCAATCCCGGCCACGACTTACATCGAAAGCCTGCGACTGCGCGGTGTCGCGCTGCAGCAATTCTCGAAAGCGGTATTCGGCCAGGTTGACCTGTTTCATGCGCCCTCCGTGAGCTTTCAGACACCCACCATCGCCGAAACCGACGTGGGGGGCGGGGCAGCAATGGCGAAGGTGATGACCACCGTGACCCGGTTGACCCGCCCTGGCAATTTTCTGGGCCTGCCGTGTCTGTCGGTACCAGCCGGTTTTACCCGTAGCGGCATGCCGACTGCCATGCAACTCATAGGCCGACAGTTCGGCGAAGCCACGCTGTTCGCGGCGGGCCATGCCTACCAGCAGGCGACAGCCTGGCACTTGAAAGCGCCGCCACTTTGACGGCAGGCGGTTCAGCCCACAATTTCAGCCAGCTGGCAGCCACGACGGCCTGCTGCCGACATCGCATCAGGCAGCCGCCTGAGCTTGTCACCGCAGTGAGTCAGGTAGAAGATTGGTCGCTCTGCGGTGCGTAGTCGGCGAACGCGCCGGTGTATTTTTTGGGCAAGGGCCTTGCATAGTCACCGCGCTTGCTGGTGCCGATGCCAAGCGACACCAGTGCTTCTGAAAATTTCACCGCTGCGGCAACGCCGTCAATGACCGGCACGCCAAGCTCTTTGGAAAGTTCTGCGCGCAAATCGGCCATACCGGCGCAGCCAAGCACAATCGCGCCCGAGCGGTCTTGGGCTAGTGCACTGCGGCATTCTTCGAGAATCCGGGCGTAGGCACCGCTGTGCGGGTTCTCCAGCTCAAGCACAGGCAGGTCGGTGCCGCGCACACTGCGGCATGCGTCTCGAAACCCATAGCGGTCGGCCAGGCGCCGGGCCATCACACAGGTGCGCTCTAGCGTCGTAACAACCGAAAACCCGGTCGAAACAAAGCTTGCAGCGTGCATGGCTGCTTCCGCGATCCCGATTACCGGGCCATCTGCAATCTCGCGGGCTGCGTCAAGTCCCGGGTCGCCAAAACAGGCGATCACGTAGGCCGCGCAGCCCTGCTTCTCTGCGGCGCGCACCTCGCCGAGCAGGCCAGGAACCGCATAGGCTTCGTCGTAATGGTCCTCGATCGAGACCGGTCCGTAGGGCGGGTTTACGCAGACGATCTGCGTGCCGGGCGCAGCTGCGGCGCGTGCCGCGTTGCCGATTTTCTCGGTCATGCTCGCCGCAGTGTTTGGATTGATGACCGTGATCAGCACAAATGTTCCTTTCGCTCTTGGGTTGAAAGGACGGAGCCGGGGCTTTGGAATCTGTTTGACCTGGGCCGCAAGGCCGCACCGGGACTGTCCAGTTCCCGCGCATCAAAAATCTACTGCGGTTTGTTCATGGTGGTGTCATTTTCGAGCGCAGGTAAATCAGCAGCGCGCCCAGCGCCGCCAACACTGCCCCTGTCGCCATCATCGTCCAGGCCAGCGCGGCGTCGTAGCGCGTCATCGCCAAACCCAGAACTAACAGCAGCAGCCCGGCGTAAATCAGGATCCAGATCAGCGCTTCGACCCGTGCCAGGCGCCGGTCGGCGCTCGCGGAAGATCCCGGCTTGAAAAAAGCCATCAAAACGCCTCTTCAGGGAATTTCGCACAGGTCTGGTCGCGCGACTCGACGACTTTCAGCCAGGCAACGATTTTGGGTAGCTCATAAGCATAGAAATAGGCTGTAGCCCCCGAAAAACCGGCGTGGGCAGCTCCTGATTTTGTAGCGACAGCGGCATCCGAGGCGAGCGCCACGTCAAGCCAGATCCAGGCCAGTACGGTGTGGCCGAACGCCTGCATGTAGGGCACCGCATTGGCCAGGGCCTCGGCCGGCAGGCCGGTGGCCCAGGCGGCTTCGGTGGCCCGCAGCACCTCGCTCCAAGCCTGCTCCAGCGCCTCCGCCTGGCGCGCCCGCTCTGTAATGGCCGATACAACGGCACGGCCCCGCGTGGCGTCGATGCGGGCGGACAACAGCTTCAAGCCCTTGCCGCCTTCCAGCAAGACCTTGCGACCCAGCAGGTCCAGCGCCTGAATGCCGTGGGTGCCTTCGTGGATCATGTTAAGCCGGTTGT
>JAJAYS010000329.1 GCA_026786065.1 Polaromonas sp. | reverse complement strand
GCCTCCGCATTAGGCTCATTTAAACGAGCTCATCGTGCGCGGCTCCGGTGCCTTCACTGCGCCCTCACGGTATTTTCAAGGCGTCTTGGCCCCGGCCTCGAACCACTTTTTGACCAGCACACGCTCCTCCTCAAGCATGCCGGTCGAGTTGTTCATCGGCATCAACCGCGTCACCACGACCTGCTGGTACACCGACTGGGCGTGCTGCTTCACCAGCGCCGGTGAATCGAGCCGGACGTTCTTCAGCTGCAGCTGCGCGCCGTGGCATTGGGTACAGCGCCGGTCCAGCATCGCCTGCAGGTTTTCATAGTCATATTGGCCTACAGCCGAATCAATACGGGCGTCTGCAGCTACTGAATTTATAGCGACTGGCCGCGTCCAGACGATGGCCGAAGCAATCGCCACGACACCAGCCAGCGCATAAGGCCACGGGTGGCGGTTGCGCCCGAGCTGGTGGCCGTGACGCAGTACGAAGAACTGGCGTATCGCCGCGCCGGCCGCCATCATGACGATCAGCACCAGCCAGTTGTGCGGATGGTTGTAGGTCGTGCTGTAGTGGTTGCTGAGCATCGCGAACAGCACCGGCAGCGTGAAGTAGGTGTTGTGGACGCTGCGCTGCTTGCCGCGCTGGCCGTGGCGCGGATCGACCGGCTGGCCCGCCTTGATCGCGGCAATGACTTTGCGCTGGCCCGGGATGATCCACAGCAGCACATTGGCGCTCATCGCGGTAGCCAGCATCGCGCCGACCAGCAAAAACGCCGCCCGCCCGGCAAACCAGCGGCAAGCCAGATACGACGCGGCGCAGACCAGCAGTGCCACCGCGATGCCGACGATGCGGTCGCCGTGTTTGCGCCGGCCGAAGGCTTCGCAGGCCAGGTCGTACAGCAACCCGAACACCACCAGAAACGCCAGCGCCACGGCAATCGCCGCCGCCGGCGTCCAGTCCATCCGCGACTTGTCGATCAGGTAGGTGCTGGCGTTCCACAAATACATCAACGTGAACAGCGCGAAGCCGGTCAGCCAGGTGCTGTAGCTTTCCCAGTAAAACCAGTGCAGCTTTACCGGCATCTTTGGCGGCTGAACCGCGTACTTGACCGGGTGATAAAAGCCGCCGCCGTGCACCGCCCACAGCTCGCCGGTGGCGCCGTCTTTCGTCAAAGCGTCGCTTTCGGGCGGCGTCAAGCTGGAGTCGAGAAAAACAAAGTAAAACGAGGCACCGATCCAGGCCACCGCCGTGACGACATGCGCCCAGCGCAGCAGCAGATTGGCCCATTCGAGCAGGTAACTTTCCATCAGGTGTCGATTATTAAAGGCGGCCCATGCCGCAGGTAGTGCAAAAAATGTCGGGGGTGCCGCAGGTTCTAAGGGCGTTCAAGCCGGAGGGTATCTGGTCTGCAGCAGTTGCGCCGCCACCGCCACCGCAATCACTTCGGGCTCCTTGCCCTGGATGCCGGCGATGCCGATCGGGCTGGTGACCTGGGCCAGTTCGCTGGCGGCAAAGCCGCGCGCCTCGAGCCGGTGGCGAAAGGTCGCCCACTTCGTCCTGCTGCCGATCAGCCCGATGTAAGGCAGATCGGCGCGCTGGCGCTGGCGCAGCAGGCAGGCGGCCAGCACGTCCAGGTCTTCGGCATGGCTGAAGCTCATGATCAGCACCAGCGACTGCGCGGCGAGGTGCGGCACCGCCGCCTGCACCGGTTCCGAATGGTCGCAGACCACGCCGCCCGGCAGCGGGTCGGGAAACACGCCGTCCCGGCTGTCTATCCAGCTCAGGGCGAACGGCAGCGGGGCCAGCACCCGCACCAGCGCATGGCCTACATGGCCGCCACCAAACAGCGCTACCGGACGCAACCGGCGCTGCGCCTGTTGCGTCAGCCGCGTCGCCAGCAGCGACACGTCGCCCGGCCCGACCCGCTGAAAGCGCAGCGTGACGGCACCGCCGCAGCATTGCCCCAGCGACGGCCCGAGCGCCACCCGGCGCTGGCAGACTTCGCCTTGAGGCGCTGCGCTGGCCAGTTGCGTGCGGGCCTGGGCGATGGCGTCCCATTCGAGGTGTCCGCCGCCTACCGTGCCGAGCGCGGTGCCGGCAAACACCGCCATCCAGGCGCCGGGTTCGCGCGGGGCCGAGCCTTCGGTGGCGCAGACCTCCACCAGCACCGCCGGCTCGGTGGCCAGCCGACCGAGCAGGGTCCTCAGCGGCTGGGAGGTAGCGAAATCGGTCATGAACGGCGCTCTGGCCGGGTGGCTGGCTTCATAAGATCAATACCAAATGCTGACATAAAAAAGCCGGGCCGGGGATGCCCCAAGCCTCCAACAAGCATAAGGGACCCTCTGCATAACTCTGGCGGCGCTGTGGCACGCGGATCGGGATGGACCGCAAGGCGTCTTTTTGCAGCCAATAGCCCCGCTATTGGCAAGAAAAACAACGCAACGGACCGCCCGAGCCCGCGTGATCACAGCCCGCAGAGAGTTATGCAGAGGGTCCTAAGAGCTTCTGCATCACTTTGGCGGGGCCGGGACCGTCGGATCGGGATGGGCCGCAAGCCCGAACCCGGCCGATCCCGGATCGCAGGGCGTGGTGCCGAGGGTCCGCAGCGCCCGGTGCCGCCGTGGAAGCCGGGTTACCGCAATCAAAACGAGGGAGACTTCATGTATCACTGCCCAACCGACGCTGCCGATAGAAGGCACGGTTTACTGGCGCTGGCCGCCTTGCTCGCCGTCGGTGTCACCGGCTGCAAAACCGCTCCGCACGAGCGCTCCGGGCTGGACGGCGCCACCAGCGCACCGGCCGCGACGCCCGGACCGAGCCAGCGCCAGCAGCCGGCGCAAGCCCAGGGGTCGGCACGCCACTCTGCCGCCGGCACGCCCCGCGCCTATCGCCGCGACGGCGCCTCGCACCTTTACCAACTCAACGCCGAGCGCATCTACAAGGGCCGGATGCCGCCGCTGCTGGTCGCCGTCGGCGTGATGAACGTCGAAATCGACGGCGCTGGCCAAGTGACCCGGCTCGACTGGATGCGCGCCCCCAAGCACGCGCCCGAAGTGATGACCGACATCGAGCGCACCATCCGCCGCGCCGCGCCGTTTCCAGCTCCGGCGCGCATGGGCAAGGTGGTCTATACCGACACCTGGCTGTGGCACAAGAGCGGCAAGTTCCAGCTCGACACGCTGACCGAAGGCCAGGACTGAACGCCGGGCAGGTGGGCGGCGCATAGACGCATAGGCGCATAGACGCATAGACGCATAGGCGCATAGGCGCATAGGCGCAGAAGCGTAGCGCCGTGGGGGTGCCAGGCGCGGGG
>JAJAYS010000328.1 GCA_026786065.1 Polaromonas sp. | reverse complement strand
CCGGGCCGGGTTGATCGGGCCTTTGACTTCGGTCAGCCGAACGCGAAGCGGTCCGGCCGGTGTAGGCGTGGTCAGCAAGTGGTCTATCACCGCAACCACCCGGTCGTTGAAATAGGCCTTGGGGTAGCCGAGTTCCGCATAGGCCTGTTGCAGCAGCGGATACAACTGCACATACACCGCAGCGGCTTTCGCGGTGTCGATGGCATCGATGAAATTCACCAGCGGCGTGTAGCGCCTGGCGTTGTCGGGGTGAATCACGTCGCCACCGCTCCCCGCCTTCCCGGTCAATGTGCTGAAGCGTCCAGGCGTAGGGTTGACCGGCCACAACATCGGCGCCGCATGCGGGCGTGCCAGGTTGTCCACTGTCGCGACGACGCGCCTGGCAAACCCGTCCAGTTGCAAAAAGGTCTGCATGTCTCGCCGACTGACGATCTCGGCCAGGGCCTTGGTGATGAAGCCGTCGGACGCGGCCAGCGCCGGCAGCGGGCCTCCAGGGGCCGAGGCCGCTTCGACCGGGTATTGAATTGCTGGCTCGGTGGGCGGCGCCTCGGCAACCGGAGCGTCGTTTGGCGCCGGTGCGAGCGGCACGGTCGGCAGCTTGGGCGCGCTGGAGAACATGCCCGATCTGCCCTGTAAGACGTAATAGCCACCGAGGCCGATGGCGGCGAGCATGGCGGCGATAAGCAGCGGAAAAGCGATTTTGCCCATGGCTTGGATCTGAGTTGAAACGGACCGCCTATGGTACGAATTTCGGGCCTGCGCGGGGCTGCAAAGCCCTTCTCCAGACGCGGCGAAAGCCCGTCGCTGACGGTGGCTGTCGCTATTATTATGATAGCTGCTTACGCCTGTATTTGCTTGGTTTAAAGCAAGTTTTGCTCAAAAGTAAGTCACATTTTGTCGCAAAGCCGGCGGCTTCCTGGAAACGCCTGGTGCCGGTCAAAGGGCGTGACGGCGGAAGGCCGAAAAGTCGCATGCATGGGCTCGAAACGCCTTCGGTGCCGGGTTCAATAGGCCACAGTCAGTCAGCGCGCCCGTGGCTTTTAGGTGCTCTTGGCATGCGGCAGCCAGCCAAGTCCTGCCGAAGTGCCCGCGCGTGGCCGGTACTCGCAACCGAGCCAGCCGTCCCAGCCCAGTTCGTCGATCAGCGCAAACAGATAGGGGTAGTTGAGCTCACCAATATCGGGCTCATGCCGCTCGGGCACGCCGGCGATCTGCATGTGGCCGACGCGGCCTGTGGGCAGGTACTGACGCAGCTTCATCGCCACATCGCCTTCGACGATCTGGCAGTGGTAAAGGTCCATCTGGACTTTCAGATTGATCGCGCCGACATCGGCCAGCACCGCGTGGGCCTGGTCCTGGCGGTTCAGGAAAAAACCGGGCACGTCGCGGGTGTTGATCGGCTCGATCATCAGGTCGCGGCCGGCCTGCGCGGCCTGGCGGGAGGCCCAGCGCAGATTCTCGACATACACCTCGCGAAGCTCTTCGCGGCCTGCGCCTTCAGGCATCAAGCCAGCCATCAGATGAATGCGCGGGCAGTCGAGAACCTCGGCGTATTCGAGAGCCAACTGCACGCCGGCCCGAAACTCGTCCTCGCGCCCCGGCAGGCAGGCGGTGCCGCGCTGGCCGCCGGCCCAGGCCTGGTCGATCGCGTCGGGCGTGGCGCCTCCGGGCGGGCCATTGAACAGCACTTGCTGCAAGCCGTTGGCCTGCAAGCGGGTGGCGATCTCTTTGGCCGGACTGGCATACGGAAACAAAAATTCGACCGCGGTGAAGCCGTCCCTGGCGGCGGCATCGAAGCGGTCAAGAAACGGCAGCTCGGTGTAGAGCATGGACAGGTTGGCGGCGAAGCGTGGCATGGGTGGTGTCGGTTGGAACGGGTGAAAGGGTGAAAGGGTGAAAGGGTGAACGGGTGAACGGGTGAAGGGGAAGGCGTGGGGCGGGGCGTGCTGTTGCGAAAACCCGGCCAGCGCGGCTACCAGCGGGCGCCGAAATGGCGGCGCAGTTCGTCGATCTGCAGGGCACCGAGCGGCGCGGGCTGCAGTGCGCCAGCCAGCACGGTCAGGCGCGCGGTTTCTTCAAGTTCTTCCAGCACGGCCATTGCCTGCGCCGGGCTGTCGTGCCAGACCGTCGGCCCGAGTCTTTGCAGCATCACCGCACGCAGCGGCGTGCCGGCGTCGCCGTAGCGTTTGATCAGCGCCGCAGCCCTTCCGGCCACCGCCGGATCGCCGGGCCGGTGGTAGGCCAGCAGCGGCGTGTGGCCGACCTTCATGACGAAGTAGGGCGTGATCGGCTCCAGCAGTTCGGCGGCATCGCGCTGCAGGCTGAGTGCCACCGCATGCGTGCTGTGGGTGTGGACGATGCAGCGGGTTGCGCTGTCGAAGGGCAGGGCGGCGGTGTAGATCGCGGTGTGCAGCGCCAGCGTCTTGCTGGCCCGGTCGCCGCTGGTTTGTTTGCCGTCTGCATCGACCCGTGCCAGCCGGGCCGGGTCGAGGAAACCCAGGCAGGCGTCGGTCGGCGTCAGCAGGAAACCGTCGTCCAGCCGGATGCTGATGTTGCCGGCGGTGCCGTGCACGTAGCCGCGCCCGAACAGGCTACGGCCGACCCGGCACATCTCGTCGCGTGCTTCGGTTTCGGTCATGCTGCAGTGCCCACTGAGGTAAATGCTTTGGTGAAAAAATCGTCGCCGCCGAAGTTGCCGGACTTGAGCGCGATGTGCAGGGCGGTCCGGCCGGTGTCCTGATGCGCGAGTGCATGGCACCAGGGCACACCGGGGTCGATCTGCGGCCCGATACGCAGCCGTGAAATGCCCAGCGCCTGAACGCAGGCGCCCGAGGTTTCACCGCCCGCTACCACCAACTGGCCGACTCCCAGCGCCACCAGCCCACAGCCGATGCGGGCCAGCGTGGCTTCGACCAGCGCGCCGGCATCGGCCACGCCGAGTTGGCCCTGCACCGCTTTCACTTCACTGGCCTCGGCCGACGAATACACCAGCACCGGGCCGTGCCGGAGCAGCGGCCCGGCCCAGGCCAGCGCCGCACCGGCCACGTCCTCGCCAGCCGCGATGCGCATCGGGTCTATCGCCATCGCGGGCTGTCCCGCGCTTTGGAATGCGGCCACCTGCCGGTTGGTGGCCGCAGAGCAACTGCCCGAAACGATTGCCTGAAACCCGTGCGCTGGCGGCAACTGCGATGCACTTGCCGATGGCTGAATGCCGAAATTCTGCGCCAGGCCGATGGCCAGACCGGAGCCGGCGGTCATCAGCCTGGCCCCTTTGAGCGCCGCGCCCAGGCGCAGCAGGTCGGCGTTGGACACGGCGTCGGCAATCGCCAGCGTGACGCCATCGCCGCGCAACTGCGCGATGCGCGCCGCGATGGCCTGCAGCCCGCGCGCCACCACCGCGTAGTCGATCAGCCCGACCCGGCGCGTCGTCTGCGCCTGCAGCACCCGCACCAGGTTGGCATCGAGCATCGGCGTCAGAGGGTGGTGCTGCATGCCGCTCTCGCTGAGCAGCAGGTCGCCGACGAACAGGTGGCCTTTGAACACCGTGCGCGCGTTGTCGGGAAAGGCCGGCGTCACCAATGCGAAGTCGGCAGCCAGCGTGTCCATCAGGGCGTCGGTCACCGGGCCGATGTTGCCCTGCGGTGTGCTGTCGAAGGTCGAGCAGACCTTGAAATAAAACTGCTGCGCGCCCTGGGCTTGCAGCCAGCGCAGCGCGGCAAGCGACTGGGTGACGGCTTCCTTCGCGTCGATGGTGCGCGACTTCAGCGCGACCACTACCGCGTCGGCCGGCTCGGTCAGCGGCGCGTCTGGCACGCCTATGGTTTGCAGCACGCGCATGCCGCTGCGCACGAGGGTGTTGGCCAGATCGGTCGCACCGGTGAAGTCGTCGGCAATGCAGCCCAGCAAAACGGTCATGTGGGGTGGGCGGGGGGATGCGGTTGGATGAAGAAGGCAATAAGACCGGGCCGCCGTTGGCCGTGCCCGGCTGGGTCGAAAACGCATGGTAGCAAGGCCGGTGGCGACATGCTGCTGGCCGGCCGGTGCGCTGGCAGGCAGCGCCAGTCGCTATTATTTTAATAGCTGTTAACGCCGGTAAATATTGGCCAAAGCCGGGTATTTTCTTAAACTTTACTAGCTCCTCAGGGATTCGCGTCTGCAATTGCTTTTTCTTCCTGCTCCGGGATAGGGTCAGGGCGCGGGTGCTTTGCCCTCCGCCCAAGGAAGAGGGGGCAAGAAGGGAACGCTGCCTCGTAGATCGCAGCGCGGCCAGAGCCCGGTTTTCTTCATGCTGTTCAGATGCGCGCAAGCGCATCTGGCGCCGCGGCCCGATGACAGCAGCTTGAGCCGGTAGTACGATTTGTCGATGACCGATTCAAGCGCCCACGCCACCCCGCCCGGCGCATCGGTCGTGCCGCTGCGCCAGGACGCCAGCGTCATCGCACTGGTCGGCAGCGCCCATGCGGTCAGCCATTTCAGTCAGTTGCTGCTGCCGCCGCTGTTCCCGTGGCTGAAAGACGCTTTCAGCGTCAGCTACACCGAGCTGGGCCTGCTGATGACGCTGTTCTTCGTCGTCTCGTGTGCGGTGCAGGCGGCGTCGGGGTTTGTGGTGGACCGCGTCGGACCTCGGCCGGTGCTGTTCGGCGGCTTGGCGCTGCTCGGCCTGGCCGCCCTCGGTTACGCGGCCAGCACCAGCTACTCGATGCTGGCTGGCTTCGCGGTGCTGGCGGGGGTCGGCAACGGGGTGTTTCACCCGGTCAACTACACGCTGCTCAACCGCAAAATCAGCGCGCTCCGTCTGGGCCATGCCTACAGCACGCACGGGATCACCGGCAGCCTGGGCTGGGCGCTGGCGCCGGCGCTGCTGGTACCCATCGCGTTTGCCTTTTCCTGGCGTGTGGCGCTGGCGCTGGCCGGCCTGCTGATTCTGTCGGTGCTGGCGCTGCTGGTGTGGCACCGGGCCAGGCTCAGTCTGCCGGCGGCAACTGGGGCCGCCGCCGACGGCGTGGCGAGCTCCAGAACCGGCCCGGTGCCCGCAAGCGGCAGTTTCGACTTCATCCGCATTCCGGCGGTCTGGATGTGCCTGTTTTTCCTGGTGTTGTATGGCATCGTGCTCAGCGCGGTGCAGGCCTTCGCGCCCGAGGCGGCGCGCCAGCTGCACGGCGTGCCCATCGGCCTCGTCGCCCTGTGTTTGTCGGCCTACATGGTGTGCAGCGCCGCCGGCATGCTGCTGGGCGGCTTTCTGGCAGCCCAGCCGGCGCGCGCCGAGGCGGTGGTGTCGCTCGGGCTGCTGCTGGCTGCCGGTACGGCGCTGAGCCTGGGCCTTGCAAGCCTGCCCGACGTGCTGGTGCCGGTGCTGTTTGGCGTGATGGGGTTTGGCTCAGGGCTGGGCGGCCCGTCGCGCGATCTGATCATCAAGCGCTCGACCCCGGTGAAGTCCAGCGGCCGGGTTTACGGCCTGGTTTACTCGGGCTTCGACATAGGCCAGGCCGCGGCGCCTCTGGCTTTTGGCCTGCTGCTCGACCAGCAGCGCCATGTGGCGGTCTTCATGGTGCTGGCTCTGGTGCAGCTGATGCTGATTGCGACGGTGTTTAACGTCAAACGCGCTCGACGGGATTCGGTTCCGGCGGTTTCGACTGCTTGAGGGCGCCGCGCTGTTGAGCGCCTGCGGTATTCTTGCCGCCATGTACGTGCCCTTTTTCGGCCTGAAGCAGTTGCCGTTTTCGATTGCGCCCGACCCGCACATGCTGTTCATGAGTCGGCGGCACCGCGAAGCGCTGGCGCACCTGTTGTATGGCGTCGGCGGCGGCAGCGGCAACGGCAACCCGGGTGGCGCTGGTGGCGGCTTCGTTCTGCTGACCGGCGAGATCGGCACCGGCAAGACGACGGTCTGCCGCTGCTTTCTGGAGCAGATTCCGCCCACGTGCAACGTGGCCTACATCTTCAACCCCAAGCTCACGGTGATCGAGCTGCTGCAGTCGATCTGCGAGGAGTTTCATATTGCGCCGCCGGCCGACCGGCCGATGCCGAGCGTCAAGGACTACATCGATCCGCTAAACGCGTTTTTGATCCAGGCCCATGCGGCCGGCCAGAACAACGTGCTGATCATCGACGAGGCGCAAAACCTGTCGCCCGACGTGCTGGAGCAGTTGCGCCTGCTAACCAACCTGGAAACCAGCGAGCGCAAGCTGCTGCAGATCGTGCTGATCGGCCAACCGCAGCTGCGCACAAAACTGCAGCAGCCGGAGCTTGAGCAACTGGCCCAGCGGGTCATTGCGCGCTACCACCTGGAGGCGCTGACCGAAGCCGAGACCGCGCAGTACGTGCAGCACCGACTCGAAGTCTCGGGGCTCAAGGGCGCTTTGCCGTTTGACGACAAAGCCCTCAGGCGCATTCACCGGGTCGCGCGCGGCGTGCCGCGTCGTATCAATTTGCTGTGCGACCGGGCGCTGCTCGGCGCCTATGCCGGCGGCAAGGCTGCGGTCAACCAGCGCATCGTCGAAAAAGCCGCCGCCGAGGTGTTCGACCCGCCCGTCGCGGCGATGGCTTCCGGCCATAAACGCCAACGCAGTCTGCCGCTGCTTGTTGCGGGCGCGATGGCCGCGGTGCTGGCGCTTGTGCTGGGCGTTTTGTTAACGGGTGGCGGGCAGCTTGCGCTGCAGCGCGCCGCGTCACCCGCAGCGCCCGTCGCCGACCGCCTGGCCACCGCGCCGGACGCGGCCGCGCTGGCCACGCCGCCAACTGCAACGCCTGCAACGCCTGCAACGCCTGCAGCGT
>JAJAYS010000327.1 GCA_026786065.1 Polaromonas sp. | reverse complement strand
CACCGAACATATGGCACATTTTTTCTTCGGTGTCGGCAATCAGCTCGAAGGGCAATTCGAGCTTGGACTTGAACTCGTCGTGCGACTTCATGTTGTCCCGCGAAACGCCAAACACCGTCGCGCCTGCCTTCACAAAATCTTTGTAACGGTCACGGAACTGCATCGCTTCAGTGGTGCAACCAGGGGTATTGTCTTTGGGGTAAAAGTAAAGCACCACTACCTTGCCGACATGCGACTGATTAGATACTTTGATACCGCCGGTGGCGCTGGCTTCGAACTCGGGAAGCGGTTTGTTTACGACAACAGCCATACTGGGGGATCCCTGAAAAAGGTTTGTTTTTGAGTGGCCAAGTCTGGGTGCCGGTCAAATCCGGCGGCTCCCAAGTGCAACCTTGAATTTTACCCGAATCGCAACCCGCTTCAGGCGAGGCGCTATGCTTTTGGCGTGGTGTCCATCAGCAGCGCGGCGATCACCCGGCGGCCTTCACCCGCAAGAATGTTGTAGGTTCTGCAGGCGGCGGCGGTGTCCATTGTTTCGACGCCGATGCGTTCAGCCATCAGGGACCGAAGCAGGGCAGGAGGAACGAACCGTAGGACGCTGCCGCTTCCAAAAATGATCAGCTCCGGACGGGTCCTGGCCAGTTGCGTGAAATGGTCTTCGGTCAAGTCTTCGAAAGTGCGGCAGTTCCAGTCGTACTTTTCGCCGTGTGAGCCGATCACGACGCTGTAGTCAATCTTTTCGGCGACTCCGTTGGCGCCGAGCCCAACCCAGCCGGGACCGTAGGCCACAATGGATTGCACATCAAGTCGATCGGGCTGGAGTTTCATGTCAGGCGCGGGGCGCTTGGTGCGGAAAGCTGAGCCGCGTTGCGCGGCGTCGGCGGGCCCGGACAAGCAATTTTTCTGTGGTCAAATTATAGGCTCCCGCACTGGTGTTCGCCGTGATTGCTGCGCGACCAAAAGCCGTGGCCCACGCCGTCAACCGGGCCTTCGCGAGCCCGATTGGCCCATCTGTTGAGAAGCTATGAAACCCATCACCAAATCTGCCAAGCTGGCCAATGTGCTCTACGACATCCGCGGCCCGATCATGGACGCGGCCAAGCAGATGGAGGAAGACGGCCAGAAGATCATCAAGCTCAATCTGGGCAACTTGGCGGTGTTCGGCTTCGATGCGCCTGAGGAAATCCAGCAGGACATGATCCGCAATCTGCCGAACTCGGCCGGTTATTCAGACAGCAAAGGCATTTTTGCCGCGCGCAAGGCGGTGATGCACGAGACGCAGAAACAGGGCATCGCCGGCGTCATGCTCGCCGACATCTATCTGGGCAACGGCGCGAGCGAGCTGATCACCATGGCCACCAACGCGCTGCTCGACAACGGTGACGAGCTGCTGCTGCCGATGCCCGACTACCCGTTGTGGACCGCCTCAACCAGCCTGTCTGGCGGCAAGCCGGTGCACTACCTGTGCGATGAATCCAATGGCTGGATGCCCAACATTGCCGACATTCGCGCCAAGATCACGCCGCGCACCAAGGGCATCGTGGTCATCAACCCGAACAACCCGACTGGCGCGCTGTATTCAAACGCCCTGCTGCACGAGATCGTCGCCATTGCGCGCGAACACGGCCTGGTGATCCTGGCCGACGAGGTCTATGACAAGGTGCTTTACGACGGTGTGCGCCACACGGCGCTTGCAAGCCTGTCCAGCGACGTGCTCACGCTGACCTTCAATTCGCTCTCCAAGAGCTACCGCTCCTGCGGCTACCGCGCCGGCTGGCTGGTGGTATCGGGCGACAAGAAACGCGCTCGGGACTACATCGAGGGCCTGAACATGCTTTCAAACATGAAGCTGTGCTCCAACGTCCCGGGGCAATGGGCCATCCAGACTGCGCTGGGCGGCTACCAGAGCATCAACGACCTGGTCGGCGAAGGCGGGCGCCTGCGCCGCCAGCGCGACCTGGCTTATGAGCTGATCACCGCGATCCCGGGCGTCAGCTGCATCAAGCCGCAGGCCGCGCTCTACATGTTTCCACGGCTCGACCCGGCGGTCTATCCGATCACCGACGACCGGGAGTTCTTCCTTGAACTGCTGAAAGAAACCCGCGTGATGCTGGTGCAGGGCACGGGCTTTAACTGGCCCGCCGCAGACCACTTTCGCATCGTGTTTTTGCCGCATGAAGACGACCTGCGTGAAGCCATCGCCCGCATTGCCCGCTTTCTGGAGAGCTACCGCAAAAATACCGGTGCCGGCACCCGACCTTCCGCTATTAAATTAGTAGCTGCCCGCGCCTAGTTTTAGTAGCTTACAGCCCGATCTGGTTTAAAAATAGCATGAAATCGATTCAAGTTGGACTGCTGGGTATTGGCACCGTGGGCGGTGGCGTCTTCAACGTTCTGGTGCGCAACCGGCAAGAAATCCGGCGCCGCTCGGGCATCTGCATTGACATTGCAATGGTGGCCGACCTGGACACCGCGCGGGCCAAGGCTCTGGTCGGCGACGGTGTCGAAGTCGTCAGCGATGCGCGTGCCGTGATCGCGAATCCTGCCATCGACGTGGTGGTCGAACTGATCGGTGGCTACGGCATTGCGAAGCAGCTGGTGCTCGAAGCCATTGAGGCCGGCAAGCATGTGGTGACGGCCAACAAGGCGCTGCTGGCCGTGCACGGCACCGAGATTTTCGCCGCGGCCCACCGCAAGGGCGTGATGGTGGCTTTCGAGGCGGCGGTGGCCGGTGGCATTCCGATCATCAAGTCGCTGCGCGAGGGCCTTACGGCCAACCGCATCGAGTGGATCGCGGGCATCATCAACGGCACCACCAATTTCATTCTCAGCGAGATGCGCGACAAGGGCCTTGACTTCGACGCGGTGCTCAAAGAGGCCCAGCGCCTCGGATATGCCGAAGCAGACCCCACGTTCGACATCGAAGGCGTCGATGCGGCCCACAAGGCGGCGCTGATGTCGGCCATTGCCTTCGGCGTGCCGGTGCAGTTCAACAAGGCCTATGTCGAAGGCATCACCAGGCTGGGAGCGCAGGACATCCGCTATGCCGGGCAACTCGGCTACCGCATCAAGCTCCTGGGCATCACCAAAAAAACCCCTAAGGGAATTGAGCTGCGCGTGCATCCGACCCTGGTGCCCAACAAGCGGCTTATTGCCAGCGTGGAAGGGGCCATGAACGCCGTGATGGTGCATGGCGACGCGGTCGGCACCACGCTGTTCTATGGCAAAGGCGCGGGCAGCGAGCCGACCGCCAGCGCCGTCATCGCCGACCTGGTGGATATCGCGCGCCTTCATACCGCCGACGCCTTTCACCGCGTGCCGCATCTGGCCTTTCAGCCTGATGCGATGAGCGACACGCCGGTGCTGCCCATGGACCAGATCGTGACCAGCTACTACCTGCGCCTGAACGTGGCCGACCAGGCCGGCGTGCTGGCAAAAGTCACCGGCATTCTGGCGGCAGCCGATATCAGCATCGATGCGATGCTGCAGCGCGAGGCCGATGAAGTCGGCGGCGAAGGCGCGACCCAGACCGACCTCATCATCCTGACCCACGACTGCGTCGAAGCGAAGATGAACGAAGCGTTGGCGCACATGCAGGCGCTGCCCACGGTGCTGTCACCGATCGTGCGGATCCGCAAAGAAGAGCTGGCGTAGCGGCATGAAACTCTTTTGCGCTTTTGTCGCTTCAATGACGCGCGCGACACCCGCCGTGCGACCAGCCGACCAATGAAATACCTTTCGACCCGCGGCCACGCCGACCGCAAACGCTTTTGTGAAATATTGCTCGAAGGCTTGGCGCCGGATGGGGGGCTGTATCTGCCCGAGGCCTATCCGCAGCTCGACGCGGCGGCATTGGCGCGGCTGCGCGCGGTGTTCGACAACCAAGGGTATGCAGCGCTCGCGTTCGAGATCTTGTCGCTGTACATCGACGACATTCCTGCCGCCGACCTGAAAGCGATTTGCCAGAAGACCTACACCGAAGCGGTGTTCGGCACGCCCCAGATCGTTCCGCTGCGTCAGCTTGAACCCGGCCTGTACCTTGAAGCGCTCTCCAACGGCCCCACGCTCGCCTTCAAGGACATGGCGATGCAGTTACTCGGCAACCTGTTCGAGTACGAACTCGCCCGCCGTGGCGCAGAGCTCAACATCCTGGGCGCCACCAGCGGCGACACCGGCAGCGCCGCCGAATACGCCATGCGCGGCAAAAAGGGCGTGCGCGTCTTCATGACTTCGCCCAAGGGCCGCATGAGCCGGTTCCAGCAGGCGCAGATGTTCAGCCTGCAGGACGCCAACATCCACAACATCGTCATCGAAGGCGTTTTCGACGATTGCCAGGACATCGTGAAGGCTGTCTCCAATGACCTCGGCTTCAAGCGCACGTACCGCATCGGCACGGTGAACTCCATCAACTGGGCCCGCCTGGTGGCGCAGGTGGTGTATTACTTTGCGGGCTACTTTCAGGCGACTGCTCTGCAGGCGGGGAATCCTCACCCTGACCCTCTCTCGAGGGAAGAGGGAAAGACTGCTGCCGCTGTTTCCGCGCGCCCTCTCCCTCAGGGAGAGGGCAGGGGTGAACGCTCCCCGCTCCCGCGGGTCAGCTTTACTGTCCCCTCAGGCAACTTTGGCAACGTCTGCGCCGGTCATGTCGCACGCATGATGGGTTTGCCCATCGACAAACTGGTCGTCGCCACCAACGAAAACGACGTGCTCGACGAATTCTTCCGCACCGGCGTGTACCGCGTGCGCGCCAGCGCCGATACGCATGAAACCTCCAGCCCTTCGATGGACATCAGCAAGGCCAGCAACTTCGAGCGCTTCGTGTTCGACCTGCTGGGCCGCGACGGCGACCGGGTCAAGGCGCTGTTCCATGACACGCTGAACGCACGGGGCCGGTTTGATCTGGGCGCCGACCCGGTCTTCCGGGAAGCCGCGGCACGCTACGGTTTCGCCAGCGGCAAAAGCACGCACACCGACCGCATCGCGACCATCCAGGACACTTGGCAGCGCTTCCATACCATGGTCGACACGCACACCGCCGACGGCCTGAAGGTGGCGCGCCAGCACCTGCGCGAAGGCGTGCCGATGGTCGTTCTGGAAACCGCACTGCCGATCAAATTCGCCGAAACCATCGAAGAAGCGCTGGGCATGCTACCGCCGCGCCCGGCCCGCTTCGAAGGCATCGAGGCCCTGCCAAAGCGCGTGATAGAACTGCCGGCGAATGCGGCGGCGGTGCAGCGCTACATTGCTGAAAATGTTGATTGATTCAGGCTTAAAGTCAATAAATATGGGCGTTAGCAGCTATCAATATAATAGCGGCAGCAGCTTGCCGGAAAGCCGGTCATGAACGTCGTCGGCTTCGCTGGTTACTCCGGGTCGGGCAAGACCACGCTGGTCGAGCAGCTGATTCCGGCGCTCAAACGCCGTGGTCAGCGCGTCTCCGTCGTCAAGCATGCGCACCACAGTTATGACGTCGATCATCCCGGCAAAGACACCTACCGCCACCGCCAGGCGGGCGCTTTCGAAGTCGTGGTCGCCTCCAGCAATCGGCTGGCGTTGATGCGTGAATTCGAGAAGCCGTCAAACATGACGGTGCACCAGCTGATTGCCGAGCTGTACGACGGCGTGGACTGGGTGCTGGTTGAAGGCTTCAAGAGAAGCGACCTGCTCAAGATCGAGGTCTGGCGCGCGCCGTCCGGCGACTATGCGGCCAAGCCGCCGCGCTACATGGAAGACGACTTCATCGTTGCGATTGCCACCGACAGGCCGGACGCGCTGCCTCACGCTACGTTGCGCCCGGTGCTCGACCTGAACGATGCCGAGGCGATGGCCGACTACCTGATCAAAAATCAGGCGCGCTTCGCCTACTCCTTCGAAGGCCGTTTTTAAAACCTGGCGCCCGCCCGCGTTCAACCTGCCCGAGCCGCCTCACCATGAACACTGCCGCCTCCAACCCCGCCGCCGTGTCGCGGCCGCCGCTCCGGCCGCTGGATGCGGCGCTGGCCGATCTGCTGGCGCATGCGGTGCCGCTGTCGGGCGCGGAAATGCTATCGACCTTCGATGCAGACGGCCGCGTGCTGGCGCAAGACCTGCTCACCAGCCTGAATGTGCCGGCGCACGACAACAGCGCGATGGACGGCTACGCCGTGCGCGCCGCCGACTGCATGGATGCCGCCGCGCCGCTGCTGGTCAGCCAGCGCATCCCCGCCGGCATCAGCGCAGGCGGCTTGCAGCCGCTGGCCCCAAACACCGCCGCCCGCATCTTCACCGGCGCGCCGATTCCGCCTGGTGCCGACGCAGTCGTCATGCAGGAAGACTGCCTGGCCAGCGCGCCGGCAGAAGGCGGCGCGGCGTCGGTTCGCATTCAGTCGGCACCCAAGCCGGGCCAATGGATTCGCCGCCGGGGTGAAGACGTGATGGCAGGCCACATCGTCCTCAAGCAAGGCGAGCGGCTGGGCCCCGCTTCGCTCGGGTTGGCTGCCAGCATCGGCTTTGGCACGCTGGCTGTGGCGCCCCGGGTCCGGGTGGCGCTGTTTTCGACCGGCGACGAGCTTGTCATGCCAGGCGACGTCGCGCCGCAAGACATGAAGCCCGGCGCCATCTACAACTCCAACCGTTTCTTTTTGCGCACCCTGCTGCAGCGCCTGGGTTGCGAAGTCACCGACCTCGGCATCGTGCCCGACCGGCTCGACGCCACCGTCGCCGCGCTGCAGCGCGCTAGCGCCGACCACGATCTGATTTTGACCAGCGGCGGCGTGTCCGTCGGCGAAGAAGACCACATCAAGCCGGCGGTGCAGGCGCTCGGCAAGCTCGATCTATGGCAAATTTCCATCAAACCCGGCAAACCTTTTGCCTACGGCCAGGTCGGCGCGGCCCACTTCATCGGCCTGCCCGGCAACCCGGTGTCCAGCTTCGTCACCTTTCTGCTGCTGGTGCGGCCCTTCATCCTGCGTCTGCAGGGCATGACCGACGTCGCTATACATTCAATAGCTGCTTACGCCCATTTTGACTGGCCTAAAGCCGATAAACGTCGAGAATTTTTGCGGGTGCGGCAAAACGCCGGCGGCGGGCTGGACCTGTTCGACAACCAGAGTTCGGGGGTGCTGACCTCGGCTGTGTGGGGCAGCGGGCTGGTGGACAACCCGGCAGGCCAGGCGATTGCGCACGGTGACTTGGTGCAGTTCATCCCGTTCTCGGAGTTGCTGGCATGAAGATCACCGTGCGCTATTTCGCGTCGATCCGCGAAGCAGTGGGGCGGGGCAGCGAAGCCATCGAAACCACCGCCACCACACTGGGCGCGCTGCGCAGCGAACTCATTGCACGCGGCGACGCGCATGCCGCGAGCCTTGGGCGTGGCAAAGCCGTTCGTATGGCACTCAATCAAACGCTGAGTGGTGAAGCCGCGGAACTTGCCGATGGCGATGAAGTGGCGTTTTTTCCGCCGGTCACGGGCGGGTAGGTTTTCTGAGCGGCGCGGGGAGTGAGGTTGGTTTTGCCTTCATGTTGAACGGTCGTTTGCGCATTAGCAATAGCGTTCAGCGGTCAAGACGAAACGCCGGCATGGAAGCAACCAGAATCAACACGGTTTGTGAAAAGCAAGGCACTCAGGCCTGGTTGTGCGAGGAAGCCGATACCTGACGCTCAGTGACCAGCAGGGTCAGAAACGCCTCCACCTCCGGCGCCCCATGGCACGCGGATGTCGCATCGGCCCACTGTGCGGCCATGCCAGCGGATGAAAAATCGGGCCCAGTGCAGGTAAGCTTTTTCGGTGCTGAGACTATAGTGAAGGTAACGAATTCGCTCGCGAACCTTGTCCAGCAGACGTGGACATCGCAAAGCAGAAGTGCCGGGTTTCATGGATGATTTATACCTGTGTTTTTAAACAGTAAACGAGTCTCGGAGTCAGGCTGCAAGCCAGCTATCGGAGGAGGCCATCCCCAGAATATCCCGCAAGGTCCAGTTTATCCTGCAGGTTTTGCGGGATACATTACGTTAGGTTTGAAAGTCAACGATGCCAAAGTTCATGCCCTGGGTGCCGCTAGCGCAGTCTCTGCTTGTGCTTCCAGCTATGCTTTGTGTAGCGCCGGCGCTTGCGTGCTTTGGGCCGCAGCGGTTTGCCAAGCGTGCTGGTTCAACCCCTCAGCTCCTAACCCGGCGTTGCAGTGGATCAGCTTCGCCGCCCACTGAACTTCAACGTTAGTCGTAGCGAATCAAGCGGTATACAAGAGCTCCTGGAAAAACAACAGTTTGCGCTCGTCCAGCAAGCATCTGACGCTATGGTTACGGTAGCGCAGTGCTCGCCTCTCACATTTGGTACGGCACAACTCGCGGTGCAGCGAAGCGGTCGCCATGCAGCGGGCGCGATGTCCGGGTTGCATCCAAGGCCTCGCAGCCCCATACTGTTTCGTCTACTCCAGCATTTGATCGGACGGCTTCGCCAGTTAATTTCAGGTTAGGCCTCAACAGCGAAGTAGTGTTTCAACCAGGAGAAAATACCATGCCACAGTATTTAATAGAACGTGAGATATCCGGTGCTTGCAACATGTCTGGCGATCAGCTTCGGGATGCGTCCAAGCATTCCAATGCGGTTCTTGCTGAGCTAGGTCCTGACATTGAGTGGGTTCAGAGCTATGTCGCTGGTGACAAGATCTACTGTATTTACAACGCTCCCAGTGAGGATCTTATTCGCTCCCATGCGGAAAAAGCTGGACTGCCAGCAAACAAGATCACTCCAGTCAGCGCAGTCATTGATCCATCTACGGCGCAGCCATAGGTCGGGCCTAACCCAGCATTGCAGCCGACCGCTTATGCCAGCGGCGGCTGAATTCAGGCGTTAGGCATCTTATGAAACGAACCGGTCTTCCTCCGCTAGTACGTGGCATCCGTGATGGCAATGTCACATGGCAGCGCCTTG
>JAJAYS010000326.1 GCA_026786065.1 Polaromonas sp. | reverse complement strand
GGGGGGCCCGCTCGGCGCCGGCGGGCCTGGCCCGCCCCCCCCCCCCACCGGGTGCTCCCCCCCCCTCCCGGGGCGCCGGGCCCCCCCCCCCCCCGCCGGCGCCCGGGCAGGAGGTCCACAGCGGCTCCTCGCTGGCGCAGGTCTGCAGAACGGCGGCAACATCAAGGTAGGGCTGCAGTCGCTCCAGCGTACGAATGGTCGGGAAGATCATCGAAAACCCCCCGGCCGCATGGCGCGCCAGCGCATCGGCCGGCCGTAGCCAGCAGGGCTCAAACTGCTCGGTCTCGTCGGCGACCGGCTGCTGGCCTTCGGGCATGCGCGCCACGAGAAACGGCACGTCGAAGCGGCGCGGGAGGTCGCGGTCGGTGACCCAATGGGCAAACACGAAAACCGCGTCGCCCGCCAGCGTCAGGCCGTGCGCCGCCATGTGGGGCAGAAACGGCGCGCTGCGGTCCAGTCGCCCGACGCCAGCGCCATCGACAGGGCGGCCATCGGCGTGGTGTGCAAGCAGCACGCCCAGCTCTTCAAAGCTCTCGCGGATCGCGGCAATCGCCTGCGTCAGCCGCGCCGCGTTTTGAGCGGGCCGGCGTGCCGATTGCGGGTGCGCCAGCGTATCCGCCGGGTCAATGCCGCCGCCGGGAAACACATAGACGCCGGGTGCAAAGCTGGCGGTGCTGGAGCGCCGCGTCATCAGCACCTCGACGCCCGCCGGCGTGTCGCGCAGCAGCAGCAAGGTGGCGGCGGGGCGGGTCGCGGCCGGCTCGCGCGGCGGATACAGCAGTTGGGCGGGTCTTGGCATGGGCTGATTTTGCAGGTAAACCGGGTGCGGTGCGGACGCCATACCGGCCAGGCCGGTTGCGCCGCCAGAGCGACCCGCTGCCGATTTAAAGCACAATTCCCAGCCGCCGAACAACCCTTTATTCACAGGACGCCCGATAAAAATGCACACGAAAAAAGCCTTCCCACGACTTGCGCTGGCGCTCGCCGGCGCAGCCCTTTTTGCGACCAGTTCCGGCGCGCTGGCCCAGGCGGCCTGGCCGGCGAAGCAGCCGATCAAATTTATCGCCGTGTTCCCGCCTGGCGGATCGGTCGATCAGGTGGCGCGCATTCTGGCGCTGCCGCTGGGCCAATCGCTCGGCCAAAGCGTCATCGTCGAAAACCGGGGCGGCGCCTCGGGCTCGATAGGCACCGCTGCGGTGGCGGCGGCAGCGCCCGACGGCTACACCTTCGGTGTGGTGTTCGACACCCACGGTGTGAACCCGACCCTGATTCCCGGCATGGCTTTCGACACCCGCAAAGACCTGGCGGCGGTCTCGCTGATCGGCACTTCGGCGATGGTGCTGGCGACCTTTGCCGGCTCCGAATACAAAACATTCGCCGATGTGGCAGCCGCTGCAAAAGCGAAGAAAAACGTCAGCTACGGCAGCATCGGTTCGGGCAGCCTGGGGCATCTGGCGATGGCGCTGCTCGGCAAGAACGGCGGCATCGACTGGCAGCATGTGCCTTACAAAGGCGGTGGCCCGCTGATGACCGATGCGGTGGCCGGCCATGTGCCGCTGTCAATTGGTTCGGTGTTCGTTACCAAGCCGCACATCGACAGCGGCCGGCTGCGACCGCTGGCGGTGACCACCAGCAAGCGCTCGGCCGAATTGCCGAATGTGCCGACGGTCGCAGAAAGCGGCTTCACCGGCTTTGACGCTCCGGCCTGGTGGGCCATCATCGCGCCAGCCAAAACGCCGGCAGACGTCGTCAAGCGGATGAACGAAGAGATCAACAAGGTCTTGAAGAACCCCGACATCGCCAAGAAGCTGGGCGCCCAGGGCATCGAGATCGTCGGCGGCACGCCCGAAGCGGCGACGAGCTTCATCGACAAGCAGATCGATGTCTGGGCCAAGGTGGTCAAAGACAACGGGATCAAGGCCGACTAGCCGGAGCCGCGCTTTTTGTTTTACGCCAGCGCCAGCGCCTGCTGGTGGCTAACCGCGGCCCGGTTCGTTCGGGGCAGCGCATTGTCGATCAGGTCGGCCACGCCAATCAGGCCGATCACCCCGATCAAGCCTCCGGCGACACCCCGAGCGCCACCAAAAACCGCGCCACCATGTTGTAGGTCGCAATCGCGCTGGTCAGCTCGACCAGGCCGGTCGTGTCGAAGTGCTGGCGCAGCGCGTCAAACACCGCGTCGGTGACTTTCACGTCCAGCGTCATCTGCGCGGCGTACTGCACCACCAGTTGTTCGACGGCGCCCAAAGCGGGGTGCGCTGCGCTCTGGCGCGCGTCGGCCTGAACCACGGCGTTCAGCGCGTCTAGCTCGGCCTGCGTGCCGCCGGCCTTCAAAAAATCGGGCGCGTGGTGCTGGTACTCGTAGGCGGCGCCGGTCAGCAGCGCCACGGTGCAAATGCCGAGTTCGCGCAGCTTCGGGCTGGTCGGCAGCTCGTTGCGCACGGCTTTGAGGTACACGTTCCAGCCGCGCGCCAGAGGCTCGCTCCAGAGCAGGGCTTTGTCGAGGTTGATCAGCCTGCCGCCACGGCGCGCCAGGATGGCATCGACCAAGGCAGGCGGTTGGGGTTTGCGTTCGGGGGTCCAGTCGGGAATGCGCATGTTTGTGGCCCTTTGGAGTGGATGGAGCCGCAAGCGTAGCGCCTCGCCGGCCGTCGGTCATCCACAGCCGAAACCCGATAATTGCGCGATGCGAGTCCGATTCACAAAAATGCAGGGCGCGGGCAACGATTTTGTCGTGCTCGACGAAACCCGCGCTCTGCTGGGCCTGAGCGCTGCCCAATACCGTTTTCTGGCCGACCGGCACTTCGGCGTCGGCTGCGACCAGATTCTGTCGGTGCGGGCGTCGCCCGGTCCCGGCATCGATTTCGACTATGTGATCCACAACGCCGACGGCGGCGAGGTCGAGCAGTGCGGCAACGGCGCGCGCTGCTTTTTGCGCTTCGTGCACGACCGCAGGCTCACTGCAAAAACGGCGGTGAAGGTTCGCACGCTGGCGGGCGTCATCGAGCCGCGACTGCAGAGCGACGGCCGCGTGACGGTGGACATGGGCGCGCCGGTGTTCGAGCTGGAGCGGATCCCGTTCGATGCCAGCGGTTTGACGCCCGAAGCGATAGGATCATGGCAAAAATGGCCTCTAGCCGTTGAAATACGGGCGCAGGCAGCTCTTTTTTTCATAGCGACTGTGTCGATGGGTAACCCGCATGCGGTGCAACTCGTCGCCGATGTGGACTGCGCACCGGTGGCTGAAGCGGGGCCGCTGATTGAGCGCCACACGCGCTTTCCACGGCGCGTCAATGCCGGGTTTATGCAGGTCGTCTCGCGCAGCCGCATCCGGCTTCGGGTTTACGAACGTGGGTCGGGCGAGACGCTGGCCTGCGGCACGGGGGCCTGCGCAGCGGTAGTGGCGGGTGTGCGCTGGGGCCTGCTCGACCACCAGGTCGATGTCGAGACGCGGGGCGGCCTGCTGACGATCGAATGGAACGGCGAGGCCGATTCGCCGGTCTGGATGACCGGGCCAGCCGTGGCGGTATTCGAAGCCGAGATCGACATCCCCGACGCTGCGGCCGCCGTGCCCGCCCAGGCTGGCCAGGTGACTTTGGCGCAGCGCTGAAACTGGCGACAATGCCAGCATGAATCCGACCGTCAACCCCATCACCGAAGACGACATCGCCAGCTTCCTGGCCAACACGCCCGACTTTTTCGAGCGTCATGCCGCGTTGCTGGCCACCGTGCAGCTCTCCAGCGGCCACGGCAACCGCGCCGTCAGCCTGCAGGAGCGCCAGGCCAGCATGCTGCGCGAGAAGATCAAGGGTCTGGAAACCCGGCTGGTCGAAATGATCCGCCACGGGCAAGACAACGTCGCCATTGCCGACAAGCTGCAAAGCTGGACCTGCGCGCTGCTTGGCACGGCCCAGGCACGCGACGTGCCGGCCTGCGTCGTGTCGGGGCTGACAGGCGAGTTTCAGATTCCGCAGATCGCGCTGAAGATATGGGACCTCGACAGCAGTTTTTCCGACGAAGTCTTCGCTGCTGGCGTCAGCGAGGACGCAAAGACCTTCGCCAGCTCGCTCGACACCCCCTACTGCGGCGTCAACTCCGGCTTTGAAGCGGTCGGCTGGCTGCCCGCGCCTGCGCTGGCCATGTCGATGGCGCTGGTGCCGCTG
>JAJAYS010000325.1 GCA_026786065.1 Polaromonas sp. | reverse complement strand
TAACATTTCTAACCAGGATCCCGAGTGTGATCTCGACTATTGCGCCAACACGGCCCGTGACGCGCGCCTCCAATACGCGGTCAAAAACAACTTTGGTTTTGGTGGCACCAATGGTTCACTGGTGTTCAAGCGTGCCTGACTGCTAATGCGCTGGCGGCTTTGTCTGACCTTGTATCCAGGCTCATTCCTTGAGCACCCATCACGCACCTTCAGTTAGCTACCCGATAAGGGCGTCCCGACTCCCCGCAATGCTGCTGGCTGGCCTCTGGTTCATCGGCCTAAGCCTGCTGGTGTTCTGGAGTCAGGCGCTATCGCCTAGCCATTGGCGATTTCTGGTTGTCGCCGGCGCTGTTTTAGTTGCTGGAGCAGGGGTCGTTTGGGGGATTCTGCAGGGCGATTCGGGCCTTTTGCACTGGGACGGCGCGCTGTGGGTTTGGCGGGCGGATAAATGTCCAAACCGCTGCGAAGCCCGCTCGATAACGGTCGTTGCCGATTTTCAGCGCCTGCTCATCGTCCGAGTCACGCTTCATACAAGGCAAACCGCGTGGCTCTGGGTAAGCGGCGCCGAGTGTCCAGAGCGCTGGCTGGCCTTTCGACGCGCCGTCCATCTTCCCGGAAAGGCCCCCTTGACGCGGGCGGGTGAAGATGCCTCGCCGCCCGCCGTTGCGCCTGTGGCAGCATGGGGGGTTAAACCTGCCGAAAACACCCCAAGAACCTGACGCGCCTTACACAATGAGCGAGCCCACGCCTGCCGACAAGCCGAACGACGCCGACGCCCTGTTGGTGGCGCGAACGGTGGCCGGCGACAAAAAAGCGTATGAGCTGCTGGTCATCAAGTACGAGCGACGCATCCAGCGCTTGATCGGCCGAATGGTTCGCGATGTCGATTTGGTCGAAGACATTGCCCAGGAGACGTTTATCCGCGCCTACCGGGCACTCGCGCAGTTTCGGGGCGATGCGCAGTTCTACACCTGGCTCTATCGGATTGCGGTCAACACTGCAAAAAAAGCGTTAATGGAACTTAAGCGCGATCCGACGATCTCCGAAAACTCCTTCAAATCTGGCGATGACGATGAAACTTCCCCATTTGAGAATGAACTAACCAGCCCGGAGACCCCGGAAACCATCCTCGCGAGCAAGGAGATTGCTGAAATGGTCAACGCCGCCATGATTGCCTTGCCGGTGGAGCTTCGCCAGGCAATCACGTTGCGAGAAATCGAAGGACTGAGTTATGACGAAATTTCGCAGTTGATGAATTGTCCGATCGGCACAGTGCGATCCCGAATATTTCGTGCTCGCGAGTCCATCTCTCAAAAAATCAAACCGTTGCTTGACAACCAGTCGGGAAAACGCTGGTGAGCGTTTCAAAAATTTCGTTTGGCCGCAAGCGGGATGGCTGCGCTGAAGTTGAACGAATTAGGTGCTTTATATGATGATCCAAGAAGAGAACGTTCCGGCGGCTGAAGTTCTGTCTGCCTTAGCCGACGGCGAATGCGGTTCGCTTGAGCTTGACGCCGCCTTGGCGGAGTTCGGGCGCGACGAGACAGTGCGCGAGCGGTGGAAGACTTATCATTTAGTTGGTGAGTTGTTGCGTTCCCCTTCATCGGCTTTGCAAGTTTTCGACCCCGGCTTCGAACAGCGCTTCGGGCGCCGATTGGCATTTGAATCGGGTCACGCTGGCGAGGTCACGACTCCCGCTCATGGCGCTGAGCTTGGGGTATCAGCAACAACGCATCGGCGCGACGCCGCCAACGATCACAGCTTTTACTGGAAGTTGGTGGCCGGCTTTGCATCCATCGCAGCGGTGTCTGCAGTCGGCTGGAGCATCGTTGGCTCGTTCGCGTTTGTCGGCCCGGAATGGGCGTTTGCACCGTCATCGGAGCAGATACTGATCGCAACGCCGCAAGGCGAGATGGTGCGCGACGCCAGACTGCAAGAGTGGATGGAGGCACATCGCCAAGTCGGTGCGTCTGCGTCTCAGATACCGTCTGGCTTTCTGCGTAGCGCGATATTTGAATCGCCCTCCGGCACCGCAGGTCGTTGAGCCGTGGTGGGCGCAGTGACGGAGATATGCAAGTTGAAGGCAACTTGGTCTTGCTGCATTTTTTTGCGGTTCGGTTTGGTGCTCTTAGCGTGGCATTTGGTGGCAGGCGATGCTGCGGCGCAGGCTATGTTTCAGGAGCGGTCGGCTGTGGCCCGTTCCATCGTCGCCGAGAGTCCCTCAATCAACTACTGGCTTGCGCGAACCCATAGTGCGTCCAAGACGATTGCTTACATCGGCACGTTCGTGGTTTCGTCCGGCGGCGCGATGTCGAGTGCCAAAGTCTTCCATGCATGCGAAGGCGATCGCCAGATCGAGCGGGTCGAAACACTCAGCGGCCCGCCTCGATCAATTTTTCGCCACAATGACCAAGTCGTAACCTTTTTGATCGACCAAAAGGTGGTTCGCAGTGAGCGGCGCGATTCGTTAGGCGCATTTCCCGGTTTGCTTGATTCCAACGACACTCGGATTGCCGATTTTTACAGAGCGCGTCACGAAGGGGTAGCGCGCGTGGCTGGGGTTGCTGCTGACGTCACAACGCTGATTCCAAAAGATTCAAAACGTTTTGGCTACAGGGTCTGGACCGAGCAACGGCGGGGCCTTCTGGTGAAATCCCAGACGTTGGACTCAAATGGAAAAGTGCTAGAGCAGTCTGCATTTTCCGAGCTTCAGCTGGATGCACCGGTCCGGGTTGATCAGCTGATGCAAATGATGGCGAACCTTGAAGGCTATCGGGTAGAGAACACTGACTTGGTCAAAACGACTGCGGCAAGTGAAGGCTGGGCTTTGCGTGTGCCGGTTGCAGGCTTCATGCCGCTTCATTTTTATCGACGTCCTGTCGGCAATTCAAACGGTGCGCAGGGAGCCGACGCGTTACAGTGGATTTTTTCGGATGGCTTAGCCTCAGTTTCCATCTTTGTCGAGCCATCTGACTCGCAGCGCCAGCAAAGCGAGGGCGGTGGTTCGGTGGGGGCAACCCAGACATTGACGCGCCAGATCGAGAATTACTGGCTCACGCTGGTGGGCGAGGTTCCAATGGGCACCCTCAGGCTGTTTGCCGACAGTCTCGAGCGACGCGCAAGTAAATGACTTTATTGACCGATTGGCAGTGCGTCCAGCCGTGTCGCGGCCGTTCACCCATTGATAGCCCTCCAATAAGCACCAAATCAACCGTACTTCGTTCATTCTTCAATCAAGGGCACAAGATGTTTAAAGCGAATTCCAGTGGTATCCGGTCCTGGCTCCTGAACGGGTTGTTGGCGGTGCTTTTCAGCTCGGGCGTTCTGCTTGCGCCACTGTCTGCTTCTGCACAGGGCCGCACTCTCCCTGACTTTACCGATCTGGTGGACTTGGTCGGCCCCTCGGTCGTCAACATCCGGACGCTGGAAAAACGGGCCACCGCCGGGGCGGGAAATACCGATGAGCAAATGCTTGAATTTTTCAAGCGCTTTGGAATTCCGGTACCGCCGAATCTGCCGCGCTCTCCGCGGCCTGAGCGCGGTCAGCCTGGACCCGACGGCGAAGAGGCTCAGCCCCGCGGAGTCGGCTCGGGATTTATATTGACCGCAGATGGCTTTGTAATGACCAACGCACACGTCATTGAAGGGGCCGAAGAGGTTCTGGTTACTTTGCCCGACAAGCGGGAATTCAAGGCCAGAATTGTCGGCTCTGACAAACGGACGGACGTGGCCGTCGTGAAAATCGAGGCGACCGGACTTCCTGCAGTGAAAATCGGCGACATCGGGCGATTGCGAGTTGGCGAGTGGGTCATGGCCATCGGATCGCCGTTCGGTCTGGACAACACCGTCACCGCAGGTATTGTCAGTGCCAAGCAACGCGATACGGGCGATTACCTCGCTTTCATCCAGACGGATGTGGCCATCAATCCGGGCAATTCGGGTGGTCCCCTGATCAACATGCGCGGCGAAGTCGTCGGCATCAATAGTCAGATCTATTCGCGTTCAGGGGGGTTTCAGGGCATTTCCTTTGCGATCCCGATCGACGAGGCCACCAGAATTGCAGATCAGTTGCGCAACACCGGAAGAGTTACGCGCGGTCGGATCGGGGTTCAAATCGACCAGGTCAGCAAGGAGGTGTCCGAGTCGATCGGTTTGGGCAAGCCGCAGGGCGCTCTGGTTCGCGGCGTCGAGAGTGGGTCTCCAGCCGAAAAAGCGGGCGTCGAGGCGGGCGACATCATCACCCGATTCGAAGGCAAGCCGATTGATCGCTCTACAGATTTGCCGCGCCTGGTTGGCAACGTGAAACCGGGCACCAAGTCCGGTATTACCGTCTTTCGTAGGGGCAGTGTGAAGGAGCTGACCGTCACGATTGCTGAAGTTGAGCCCGAGAAATCGGCGAGTCGGGCGTCCGTTCCCGAGCCCAAGCCCCAGGTTGCCGGGCCAGCGCAATCCCTCGGCCTCATGGTCAGTGAAGTTCCGGAAGCGGCAAAGAAGGAGCTCAAACTTAAGGGCGGCGTCAAGGTTGACGCGGTGGAAGGCTTGGCGTCGCGCGCTGGTCTGCGGGAGGGCGATGTCATTGTTGCCATCGCAAATTTTGAAATTGCCAGCGTCAAGGAGTTCGAGGCCGCTCTCACAAAAATTGACAAAACGAAGGCGGTCAACGTTTTATTTCGCAGGGGCGATTTGGTCCAGTATGCATTGATTCGACCCGCTCGATAGTCTGCGCCTTGGAAGCTCGGCCTAGGGCTTGCCTTTCAGAAAGAGCGCAGATCAAGCGATGGATTTTTGCGGCGGGAAGCGCGAAACCCGCCGCCTTGATTTTTCTGCGGCGTGGTTGTGCAGCGCGAACCGGTAAAAAAGATGCGAATCCAGGCGCCCCTGTTTAACCCATCCCAAATAAGCGACCGTTCCCCGCCTTGGCGACGCTCGGTATGCTTTTTAAGTTGTATCTTTGGTTTGAAGTTAACGGATTCTGGCGGACGCGAACAAGGTCGAACAGCCGCTTATCAAAGCATTTTTAGCTTAAGTGTGCGATTTTTGTAAGCAGTCTGGCCGCCCTCTTGCCTAGCCTTAGAAGTTTTTAATCTTTTTGAGATATAATATATAATAAAAAAATATATAGTTTTTTTTCTGTGGTGGATCTGCTTCTTGACGACAGGTCGAGGCCGTTTCATCAGGCGGCGCACATGTTGCTCCAATCGGAGCAAAACAAATGTTAATATCCTGTTGATAACTTCTTGTTGCGACCCAGCAACTTTCAAAATTTGCGCCTTTTTGGCCTGTTGGTTCCCGGCTTTTTGCCTACAATGAGGTTTCCAACTATCGCAGTTGCCATAGATTGTTGGTTCAGGGCGCGACCTTACAGGCCGCGCCCTTTTTTATGCGCGATCGCAAATCGCGCGCACGCTCCGGCAATGGTTTCAAGCACTTAGGCGTTCTCGTTGATGAACAACATCCGAAATTTTTCGATCATTGCGCACATCGATCACGGCAAATCCACACTCGCTGATCGCATCATTCAACGCTGCGGTGGACTTCAGGATCGCGAGATGAGTGCCCAGGTGCTTGACTCGATGGACCTCGAGAAAGAGCGTGGGATAACCATCAAGGCGCAGACCGCAGCGCTGCAGTATTTGGCACGCGATGGGCAGACTTATCAGCTCAACCTGATCGACACGCCGGGCCACGTGGACTTTTCCTATGAGGTGAGTCGTTCGCTGTCTGCATGCGAAGGGGCGCTGCTGGTGGTCGATGCAAGTCGGGGTGTCGAAGCTCAAACGGTTGCCAACTGCTACACCGCGCTTGACCTCGGTGTCGAGGTGGTGCCGGTGTTGAACAAAATGGATTTGCTACAGGCCGACCCGGACAACGCGAAGCAAGAAATCGAGGAGGTCATCGGCATCGACGCGACCGACGCGATTGCCTGCAGCGCCAAGACCGGCATGGGGATCGACGAAATTCTCGAAGCGGTGATCGCCCGCATTCCGCCGCCCAAGGGCAATCCGGCCGGGCCGCTGCGCGCGATGATCATCGACAGCTGGTATGACGCTTATGTTGGCGTCGTCATGCTGGTGCGGGTGGTCGATGGGCGACTGGCGCTCGGCGACCGCATCAAGCTGATGGCCAGCGAGGCGACCTACAACGCCGATCAGCTCGGCGTGTTCACCCCGCACACCGAGCCGCGCCAGTCGCTGGAGGCCGGCCAGGTTGGCTTCATCATTGCCGGCATCAAAGAGCTTCAGGCGGCGCGGGTGGGCGACACGGTCACCATCATCAAGGCCGGCAGCGGTGGCGCAGCAGCCACTGCCACAGTGGCGCTGCCTGGCTTCAAGGAAATCCAGCCGCAGGTTTTTGCCGGGCTGTATCCAACCGAGGCCAGCGAGTACGACTCGCTGCGGGATGCGCTGGAGAAGCTTAAGCTGAACGACGCCTCGCTGCATTACGAGCCCGAAGTCAGCCAGGCTTTGGGATTCGGCTTTCGCTGCGGCTTTCTCGGGCTGCTGCACATGGAAATCGTGCAGGAGCGCCTCGAGCGCGAGTTCGACCAGGACCTCATTACCACCGCGCCAAGCGTCGTATATGAAGTGCTGCAGCCGGACGGAGAGATCATCAAGGTCGAGAATCCGTCGAAGATTCCCGATGCGGGCCGGGTCAGCGAGATTCGCGAACCGATCGTGACCGTGCACCTGTACATGCCGCAGGATTACGTGGGCGCGGTGATGACGCTGGCCAACCTCAAGCGTGGCGTGCAGCTCAATATGGCCTACCACGGCAAGCAGGTGATGCTGACCTACGAAATGCCGCTCGGCGAGATCGTCCTCGACTTCTTCGACAAACTTAAATCGGTTTCGCGCGGATATGCGTCGATGGACTACGAATTCAAGGAATTCAGGGCGTCCGATGTGGTGAAGGTCGATATCTTGCTAAACGGCGAGAAGGTCGATGCGCTTTCGATCATCGTGCACCGGAGCCAGTCGGCCTACCGGGGCAGGGCGGTGGTCGGCAAGATGCGCGAGATCATCTCCCGCCAGCAGTTCGACGTCGCGATCCAGGCCGCCATCGGGGCCAACGTCATTGCCCGTGAGACAATAAAAGCTTTGCGAAAAAACGTCATTGCAAAGTGCTACGGCGGTGACATTTCGCGCAAGCGAAAGCTTCTCGAAAAACAAAAAGCGGGTAAAAAACGGATGAAGCAGATCGGTTCGGTGGAGGTTCCCCAAGAGGCATTTCTTGCTATTTTGCAGGTTGAAGAATGATGGCAGGCGCAATGGGGTCGCTTACATCGCTCGTTCTTGCGGCGTTCCTGGGTTACGGTGTTGCGTGGTATTTGGGCGCAGTCGATGGCAACTTCTCGTTGCTGCTGTTCCTCGCGGCGGTGGTCACCGGCATTTACTGGGTTGCCGAAAAACTGTATTTCTTGCCGCAGCGGCGCAGGTCAGCCGAATCCATTGAAGCCAGCGTGGCCGCGCGCCGCGCCGAACTCGCCAGACAGGGCATCACCCAGGTTGACGACCACAGCGCCGACGCCCGCGCCAGGCTGCTGATGCAGCCATGGTGGCTGGATTGGACTGCCGGATTGTTCCCGGTCGTTTTGGCGGTTTTCCTGTTGCGCTCGTTTCTTTTCGAGCCCTTCAAGATTCCTTCCGGATCGATGATCCCGACCTTGATGATCAACGATCTGATATTGGTCAATAAATTTTCTTACGGGGTGCGACTTCCGGTCATCAATCAGAAGGTGTTTGACGTGGGCAGTCCGCAGCGTGGCGACGTAATGGTGTTCCGCTATCCGCCAAAGCCGAGTCTCGATTACATCAAGCGGGTTGTTGGCGTGCCGGGCGACGAAGTCGCCTACCTTGACAAAAAGCTGACGGTGAACGGCAAGCCGGTGCCCAAGGTGCCGCTTCCAGACTATTTCGATGCCGACACCATGCGCTACTCCCGGCAGTTCCAGGAGACCAGCGGCAAGACCTATTTGTTGCTCAACGACGACGACCGGCCGCCTTTCGTCGCCGGCGCCGAGAACTTCCCCTATCGTGAAAACTGCAACTACAGCAGCCAGGGTGTGGCCTGCAAGGTGCCCGAAGGCCACTACTTCATGATGGGTGACAACCGGGACAATTCGCTCGATTCACGTTACTGGGGCTTCGTGCCCGAGAAGAACATCGTCGGAAAAGCTTTCTATGTGTGGATGAATTTTGGGAATTTAAAGCGTATCGGCCCTTTCAATTGATCTGGCAGATTCGGACAGTAGGGACCATCTTAAAAAAAGTACGGGGGTAGAAATAATGAAACACCATCAACGCGGTTTGTCCCTTATCGGGCTATTGTTCTTTGGAGTGCTGGCTGGATCCACCTTTCTCGTTGCAGCCAAGGCAGTGCCAACCTATATTGAATATCAGGCGATCACGAAGGCGGTAAACAAGGCCAAGGACGGTGCCACGGTGGCCGAAATTCGCTCGACCTTCGACAAGGCCGCGCAAATCGACGACATCAGCACCATCTCGGGCAAAGACCTGATCGTCACCAAAGATGGCGGCAAGACCGTCGTGGCCTTCGCTTACTCGCGCGAGATCCCCCTTGCGGGACCGGCTTTTCTGCTTTTGAAGTACGACGGCCGGTCAAATTAGGTCGGACTGTCAGGTGCACTTCCGAGGACCGCACGACCGGTTTGTTTTCATGACCCTGCCCATCGCTCGCGCTACGGTCCTGGGTCGGTGTTGTTGCCGAAGTGACCGGGCCGACGCTTGCCATCGCGCCATGCGCCCTCGCGGGAGCTTCACTTGAGCAGCCTGACGACCCCGATGGGGCCAGCCAAAGGCGCTTCCGCGACAGCCATGCGGGCGCTGCAAACCCGGCTTCAGCATGCGTTTTCCCGGCCCGAACTGTTGACACAGGCGCTGACGCACCGCAGCTTTTCGGCGGACCACAACGAGCGTATCGAGTTTCTCGGTGACTCGGTGCTCAATCTCGCCGTGGCTGGATTGTTGTTCGAGCAGCTCGCAAGCCTGCCGGAGGGGGACTTGTCCCGAGTCCGGGCCAACCTTGTCAAACAGGAGACGCTGCATCAGCTTGCCGTGGGCCTGGGTTTGCCGGACCTGCTCAGGCTGGGCGAGGGCGAGGCGAAATCGGGCGGCCAAAAGCGGCCGTCGATTCTGGCCGACGCGCTTGAAGCGGTGATCGGTGCGGTCTTCCTGGACGCCGGCTTCAACAGCGCCGACCAGCTGGTGCGGCGGCTCTTCAAGGATGTCGCCATCAACCCGCAAATGCCGGCGATCGGCAAAGACCCGAAGACGCAATTGCAGGAGTGGCTGCAGGGGCGCAAAATGGGTTTGCCGATATACCGGGTCGTTGGCACGATGGGCGCCGCGCACAAACAGACCTTCGATGTCGAATGCGAAATTGCAGAGTACCGCCGGGCCGAGCGCGGCATCGGCGGCTCCCGGCGTGCGGGCGAGCAGGCCGCCGAGACGGCCATGCTGGCCTTTGTCAAAACGCTTGAGTCCTAGGGACCCCCGGCAAAACTCTGGCGGGTCTGCGGAGTCCGGATGGATGGGCCACCTAGCTTCTCCTGCCATTTAGCAGGCCAGCAGGCGGCTGCAAAAAGGCGGATCGCAGCCTTTTCTGATTGGCATGTCCCCTCCCGCAAAAGTTATGCAGCCCTTCTCAACATCTTCCACCGCCTTCTTGAGATCTGCGGTCTCCGACTGGAAAACTGATGCGTCCAATTCCGAAACCGACTGCCACCCAGGCTACTGCCCCCCAAGAGACGGCGCCTGCCGCTGTGACACCTGAAACGCCGCACGCAGCCCCGGCCCACCCCCACGACCCCATCGGAGCGATGCTGGCCAAAGCGCTGGCTGGCGGCGGGCCTGCTGCCGCTGCAGCGGCGCCCGGCGTGCCCGAAGGCAGTCAGCGCTGTGGCCTGATCGCCATCATCGGCAAGCCCAATGTCGGCAAATCCACGCTGCTCAATGCGCTGGTCGGGCAAAAGGTCAGCATCACCTCGCGCAAGGCCCAGACCACGCGCCACCGCATTACCGGGATGCGCACTGTCGGCCCGACGCAGTTCGTGTTTGTCGATACCCCCGGCTTCCAGACGCGCCACGGCAATGCGCTGAACCGCTCGCTGAACCGCACCGTGGTCGGTGCTGTCAACGACGTCGATCTGATCGTCTTCGTGGTCGAGGCTGGCCAGTTCAATCAGGCCGATGCGACCGTGTTGAGCCTGCTGCCGGAGAAAACGCCGGCGATTCTGCTGGCCAACAAATTTGACCTGATTCACCGGCGCGCCGACATCGCACCCTGGCTCAAGAGTATGCAGGAGCGCCACAGCTTTGCTGAATTCGTTCCAATGTCGGCCAACAATGCCAAAGACATCGAGCGGCTGTTCGGTATTTGCGAAAAATACCTTCCGTTGCAGCCCTGGACCTACGGTGCCGACGAACTCACCGACCGCAGCGACCGCTTCATGGCGGCCGAAATCATCCGCGAGAAGCTGTTCCGGCTGACCGGCGACGAGCTGCCCTACACCTCGACCGTCATCATCGACCGTTACGAGGAAGAAGGCGCGCTGCGCAAGATCGCCGCAACCATCGTGGTCGAGCGGGATGGGCACAAGGGCATGATCATTGGTGAAAAAGGCGAGAAGCTCAAACGCATAGGCACCGAGGCGCGCCATGAGCTAGAAGCGCTGACCGGTGGCAAGGTATTTTTGGAGATCTGGGTCAAGGTGCGGTCCGGCTGGGCTGACGACGAGGCGCGGGTCAGAACGTTCGGGTATGAGTGATGCGGCCTCTACGGTTGTGGAAGGGCCCCCACGGTCGCGCACTGCGTGTCGCTCCCTGCCCCCTGAGGGGGCCGCTGCGCCTGCGGTCTGGCAAAGCCAGTCCCGCGGCACCTGTTTCGCAAGTAATGAGCTCCCACGGTCGCACTCTCTCCGGTTCGCCCTGAGGTATCGAAGGGTGCATCCGATCGTCCCGAGCCTGCCTGTCCTGAGCCTTGTAAAAGGGGCGAAGGGCCTGAGGTATCGAAGGATGCCCCCAGGCGGGAAGCGTTGCGCTTGCGGCCCGGTGAAACCGGCTCCGCGGCGCCTGCCGGGGTTTTATTTTGCTGGACGCGCGTTGGCCTCCCATTTTTTCTCCTGACACTCTTTTGTGACCACCAAGCGCATCAGTGACGAGCCCGCCTATGTGCTGCACCGCTACGACTGGAGTGAATCCAGCGTGATTCTTGAAGTTTTCACGCGGGGCTTCGGCCGGACCGCGCTGGTGGCGCGGGGCGCGAAAAAGCCGAGTTCGAACTTCCGGCCAATCTTGCTGCCGCTGCAGCCCTTGCGCATTGCCTTTGGTGGCGACGGCGAAATTCGCACGCTCAAGAGCGCCGAGTGGCAGGGCGGGCATATGATGCCGACCGGCGACGCGCTGTTGTCGGGCTATTACCTCAATGAGCTGTTGATGCGCCTGCTGGCGCGGGACGACCCGCATCCTGCGCTGTTCGACGCCTACGCCGCCACCGTGGCGCTGCTGGGCAGCCCCGGCGCCGATACGCTGCAGCTCGCCCTGCGCGCGTTCGAGCTGCGTTTGCTGCGCGAAATCGGCCTGCTGCCGGACCTGGACATTGAAAGCGCCACGCTGGCCCCGCTTGATGCCCAGGCGCGCTACCTGCTGGTGCCCGAAGCCGGCTTGCGCCAGGCGGACGACGACGAACGAAGCAGCCTGCCCGGCGCGACATGGCAGGCGCTGCACCAAGCCTTGTTTGACGCCGCGCCGTTTGCGCAAACCATGCACGCCTGCATTCCGGGGATGACCGAGCTCAAGAGCCAGTTGCGCGGCCTGCTGCACTACCATTGCGGCGTGAAAACGCTGAAAACGCGCCAGATGATGATGGACTTGCAAGCCTTATAAAAGAGCCTCATGAAAACCGCCCAGACCGAAACGAAGATTAAACCGATCTCCGCCGCGACCCCCGTGAAAACCGTGTTGTCGGTCAACATCAACAAAGTCGCCCTGCTGCGCAACGCCCGCCACATTGATCGGCCCAGCGTGACCCGCATCGCCGAGGTCTGCCTGCAGGCCGGGGCGCACGGCATCACCGTGCATCCGCGCCCCGACGAGCGGCACATTCGAAGCGGCGACGTGCTCGAGGTTGCCGCGCTGATGAAAGACTGGCCCGACCGCGAATTCAACATTGAAGGCAACCCGTTCCAGAACCTGATGCATTTCGTACGCGACCTCAGCGCCCGAGGCCTGCCGATGCACCAGTGCACTTTTGTTCCCGACAGCGAGAGCCAGTTCACCAGTGATCACGGCTGGAGCTTCCCGGCCGACGCCGAGCGGCTGGCGCCGCTGATCGCGCAGGCGCACGACCGCAAGGTCCGGGTGAGCCTGTTCATGGACCCGGTTGCCGAAGCGATGCCCGCCGCCCGCGAGGCCGGCGCGGACCGCGTGGAGCTGTACACCGAAAGCTATGCGCTGGCTTTTGCCGACGGCGACCCGGCGCTGGCCTTGCGCCGCTTCGCGCAGTCGGCGCACGCCGCCACAGGCTGCGGCCTGGGCCTGAATGCCGGCCATGACCTTAACCTCAGCAACCTGGGCGATTTTCTGCGGGCCGTCCCCGGCGTGCGTGAAGTCTCTATCGGCCATGCGCTGATGGCCGACGCGCTGGAGCTGGGCTTTGCCGGTGCGGTTCGGGCCTACCTGCGGGTCATTGATGACGTGTTTGCGTCGGTATGACGCTCTGGCGCGGCAGTCGGGCGTCGGCCCGGTGACCACCGCAAGCCCGCGCTGCGTCCTTCAGCGCAGTGCCTGGCAAGACCGGCAAGGCGGGTCATGATCTACGGCATCGGCACCGACATTTGCGACGTGCGCCGCATACGCGCCAGCCTGGCGCGCCACGGCGACCGTTTTGCACAGCGGATTTTGTGCGAGCGCGAATTCGGCATCTGGCAGGCCCGCAGCGCACGCTGGCCGGAGCGCGGCATCAAATACCTGGCGACCCGGTTTTCGGCCAAAGAAGCCTTCAGCAAGGCCATCGGCCTCGGGCTGCGGCTACCGATGACCTGGCACCGCTGCGAGATCGCCAACGAAGCCAGCGGCAAGCCGGTAATCGTGTTGCATGGCGCGCTGAAGGACTGGTGCGACGCGCGCGGTCTGCGGGCGCTGGTCACGGTCACCGACGAGACCGATTACGCCGCCAGCTTCTGTATCGTCGAAAAGCCCGAAAATTTATAACTACTCAGGTTGCCGGATACAGTCATTTTTTCTTGCTCCCTCGCCCTCTGGGAGAGGGCAGGCCTGTCCTGAGCCCTGTCGAAGGGGGTGAGGGTTCCCCGATGGCGATTCCCGTGACTCCTCCACAGCCGGCTGCCCTCACCCTAACCCTCTCCCAGAGGAAAAGGGAAAAAAATAGCAAGCGCGAACACCTGAGTAGTTACTAAAATTTATAGAAAAACAGGCTGAAGCCCAATAAATACGGGCGTTAGCAGCTACAAAGATTATAGCGACTGAAAGGCCTTACCGGATGGAATCCCATGCCCCCCTGATCATCGACGTCGCCGGCCTGAGCCTGAACGCCGACGACCGCCGCCGCCTGGCCCATCCGCTGACTGGCGGCCTGATTTTGTTCGCCCGCAACTGGGAGAACCGGGCGCAGCTGACGGCGCTGTGTGCCGAGATCAAGGCGGTGCGGGCCGACCTGCTGATCTGCGTCGATCACGAAGGCGGGCGGGTGCAACGCTTTCGCAGCGACGGCTTCACGCATCTGCCGCCGATGCGTGCGCTCGGCCAGCAGTGGTTGCAGGACCCGCTGGGGGCGACCAACACGGCTACCGGCTGCGGCTATGTGATGGGTGCCGAGCTGCGCTCCTGCGGTGTCGATCTGAGCTTTACGCCGGTGCTCGACCTCGATTGGGGCGACAGCGGCGTCATCGGCGACCGCGCTTTCGCCCGCGATCCGCGCGTCGTGGCGCTGCTCGCCAAAAGCCTGATGCACGGCCTGCTGCAAAGCGGCATGGCCAACTGCGGCAAGCACTTTCCCGGTCATGGCTTCGTCAAGGCCGACAGCCATACCGCCATACCCGTCGATTCGCGCAGACTGAAAAAAATCCTGGCCGACGACGCCGCCCCCTATGAATGGCTAAACGCCACGCTGACCGGCGTGATGCCGGCGCATGTGATCTACCCCAAGGTCGACGTGCGACCAGCCGGCTTTTCGGAGCAATGGCTGACCTACATCCTGCGCGGCCGGCTGGGTTTTGGAGGCGCGATTTTCAGCGACGACCTTAGCATGCAGGCGGCCCGCACGATCGACGGCAAGGCGGTCAGCTATGTTGATGCCGCGATGGCCGCCTTGAACGCCGGCTGCGACCTGGCGCTGCTGTGCAACCAGTCGCTTGACGGCGGCGGCAAGGTGGTCGATGCCTGGCTGGACGGCATGGCCAAGGCGCAGCGCCAGGGCCGCTGGGAGGCGCTGGAGTCCAGTGACATGCGCCGGCGGGCGCTGCTGCCGACGCAGCCTGGCCTGCCTTGGGACGCGCTGATGCTGCATCCGGCCTATATGCACGCCGTCGGCCTGTTGGGCTGACCGGGTCAGGGCGCCGGCGGGCGGCCTGCGCTGGGTGCTGATCAGGCGGGGTTGGAGGCGGGCCTTAAGGCGAGTTTTAAGGCGAGTTTTAAGGCGGCTGAGAAAACCGGTTCCCGACTGCAGCGCAGTCCCAACCGGTCTGCGGTATCGTCCAAAACATGTTTAATTTTTTTGAGGCCGTTCCATGAAATTAATTCGACGCATCGCTGCGTTGGCCCTGATGGGCGCACTGGCAGCAGCCGGCGCGCTGGCGCAACCGGCCGCGCCGCTGCGGGTCGGCTCCAAGATCGACACCGAAGGCAAGCTGCTCGGCAACATGATCGTGCTGGCGCTCGAAGCCAGCGGCATCAAGACCGAGAACCGGGCTTCGCTGGGCAACACCAAGGTGGTCCGGGCCGCCATCACCGCCGGTGAGATCGACATCTATCCCGAATACACCGGCAACGGCGCCTTCATTTTTGCCGACGAGGACAACCCGGCCTGGAAAAACGCGAAAGCCGGTTACGAGCGCGTCAAGGCGCTCGACTTTGAAAAGAACCGCATCGTCTGGCTGGAGCCGGCGCCGGCCAACAACACCTGGGCGATTGCGCTGCGCAAAGACGTGGCCACCGCGAACCGGCTGAAGACGCTGGACGACCTGGGCAAGTGGATTGCCGGCGGTGGGCAGTTCAAGCTAGCGGCTTCAGCCGAGTTCGTCGAGCGCCCCGACGCCTTGCCGGCGTTTCAGAAAGCCTACGGTTTCAGCCTGAAACCAGCCCAGATTTTGATGCTGGCCGGCGGCGACACCGCCGCGACGATACGCGCGGCCGCCGAAAAAACTTCCGGCGTCAATGCAGCGATGGCCTACGGCACCGACGGGCCGCTGGTGGCGCTCGGGCTGGTGGTACTCGAAGACACGCAGGCGGTGCAGGCGATTTTTGCACCGACCCCGATCGTTCGTGACGACGCGCTGCAGCGCAACCCGAAAATCCGCGAGGTGCTGGCGCCGGTGTTCCGGGCGCTCGACGGGCCTACGCTGCAAAGCCTGAACGCCAAGATTCAGCTCGAAGGGCAGGACGCCAAAAAGGTCGCGAGCGATTTTTTGAAGTCCAGAGGCCTGTTGAAATAAGGCCGCGTTGCGGCACACCGGCAACGCTGTGGCACCCGCATCGGGATCGGCTTGGCGCGAAAGCCGTCCAGCGGGTTGGCAGGGCAACCCGGTGCAGCTCACGCTCAGTGCGCTCGCTCTGCTGGCGCTGGCCGGCCTGCCTTTCGTCAAGGTCGCGCCCAACCGGCTGCTGTCTGGCGAGCCGCTTTTCTTTCTTGCGCTGATTCCCGGGCCGCTGGCGGCTCCGGCCGGGCTGCTGTTCGGTCTGCTGGTGGTCAACGCCCTCGCTGCGCTGGGGCGCGGCGCAAGCCGGGCGCTGGCGGCGTCGGTCGCGGCAGCCAGCCTGCTGGC
>JAJAYS010000324.1 GCA_026786065.1 Polaromonas sp. | reverse complement strand
TTCGTGCTGTGGGGCCATCGCTAACCGTAACCCGCTTCAGACACTCATTGCGACGTCAGCGAGCTTGGGCGTGAGTTAAGTGCATCCGGAAGCAGGCCCCTGAACATGCCGGTGATGTGCGCGATCTTCTTGCGTGCCGGGACTTCACCATGCATGGCGGCCAGTTCTGCCATCACCTCGCCACGTGCATACCAGAGGTCTTGCACCTCCGGCGCGTAGGTCACTGTGCGAACGAGCCTCGGGTTGGTTTTTTTCATGGCCTCGCCAAGCTCCAGCAAAATCATGCTGCGAATCTCGTCCATGCGATCTTCGATGTCTTTTGGAGCTACCACCGCCCCCCCCAGAAGGGTAGCAAAACTTAGTTTTAAGTTGGGTTTGAGCCAGTTCATGGAATCCTCGTTCAATCTCGCGACCGGTCCCTCTAAGCAACCAGCAAGGCGTCAGCGCACACCCGCAGGGTCTGTTAGATTAGTTCGCTGATTCAGGCCGGGCAAGGCAATCTCCCCAAAAATTGTCGTAAGTTGCCCAAAAAAACTACAATTAAATCAAGATGTTATATACGTAATTGTATGTATTTTCAGGTTTTGCGCGGGTCTCCTGTCACGTCAAAACCCACATTGCCGGATTGCGCCGTTCGGCCATCACCCCCCTCCCTGGAATAAATGACGATGTCCTCCACCCAAGTCTTTCCCGCCCACTACATTGACGGCCAGTGGACGGTCGCCCAATCGCCAGCGACGCTGCCAGTTCACGACTCCAGCACCGAAGCCATCATGGCCACCGTGCCGGCAGGCACGGCTGCTGAAGCCGACCTCGCTGTGCTGGCCGCGCGCCGCGCATTTGAGGGATGGTCGGCTTTGCCGGTCGAAACCCGCGCAGCGTATCTGGACAAGATTGCGCTTGGCATCAAAGCGCGTACCGAAGACCTTGCACTGGCGATTGCGCGTGAAGTCGGCATGCCGCTGAAGATGGCGCGCTCTGTGCAGGTCGGCGGCCCAGCTTGGCACTGGGCTAACTTTGCCAAGGTGGCGCGCGGTTTCGAGTGGGAAAAGAGGGTCGGCAATTCGGTCGTGGTGCGCGAGCCGGTGGGCGTGGTCGGCTGCATCACGCCGTGGAACTTCCCGCTCAGCCAGATCACGCTCAAGATAGCGCCCGCGCTGGTCGCGGGCTGCACAGTGGTTCTCAAACCAAGTGAAATCGCGCCGGTTAACGCGATGATTCTTGCCGAAATCATCCATGAGGCCGGTCTGCCGCCTGGCGTGTTCAACCTGGTCAATGGCTTGGGGCCGGTTGTCGGCGAGGTGCTGGCGACCCATCCGAAGGTTGATATGCTGAGCTTCACCGGATCCACCCGCGCCGGCAAGCGCGTGTCCGAACTCGCCAGCCAGACGGTGAAGCGGGTAACGCTGGAACTCGGCGGGAAGTCGGCCAGCGTGATCCTGGCCGACGCTAACTTCGAGGCTGCGGTCAAGGGCACGGTGTCGGCCTGCATGCTCAACAGCGGGCAGACCTGCTCGGCACACACCCGCCTGCTGGTGCCTGCGAGTCGCTACGAAGAAGTCAAAGCACTCGCCAAGGCGGCGATAAGCAAATTCAACATCGGCCCCAGCCTGGATGAGGGCAGCCGACTCGGCCCTCTGGTCAGTGCCGCGCAGCGCGACAGAGTGCTTGGGCTCATCCGCAAAGGCATTTCTGAAGGCGCCGAAGTCATAGCAGGTGGCGCCGAGCCCCCGGCCATGCAAACGGGCTATTTTGTGCAGCCAACCGTGCTCGGCATTCGGCCAGGTGACACGCTTGCCCAGGAAGAGATATTTGGTCCGGTGCTGGTGGTTCTGACCTATCGGGACGAGGACGAAGCGGTGGAGATTGCCAACGACACGATTTACGGTCTAGGCGGGGCAGTCTGGAGCGAAAGCGACGAGCATGCCGTCAAAGTGGCGCGCCGGATTCGCACCGGTCAGATTGATATCAACGGCGGACCTTTTAACGGCAGCGCACCGTTTGGCGGCTATAAGCAGTCAGGAAATGGGCGCGAGAACGGCATCTACGGCTTCGAAGAGTTCCTCGAATTCAAAGCGATGCAATTCAAGCCGCAGCCCGCAAAAGCCGCAAACTGAACCGGCAGACAGCCGCAGACCGCGCTTTACGGTGCTGCCGGGTTGCCTGTTGCCATTGCCCGCCATCAAGCTGCAAAGAAAAGCGGCACATTTAATTCCATGCTTTTTATTTTCATCTCGCATGCTGTAATGAGCTAACGAAACAGCAGGCTGCAGCAACGATTTATGGCCGAAGCGACTGTGGTTTTTGCCGACTTGACAGGGAGTACCGGGGCTTTTGAAACGCTCGGTAACGTCAAGGCAACTTGGGTAATCACCCGTCTGACCCAATGGATCGGGGACATCTGCAGGCATTACGACGGCCGGGTCGTAAAAAATCTGGGTGATGGCGTGCTGATGCTGTTTGCCCACAACGCAGACGCCGTCAGCGCAGCGGTTGAACTCCAGCGGTTGCATGCGACCCGCATGGAAAGCTGGCCCGAGGCGCTCAGGATGGGGCTGAAGATCGGGCTGGCTTGCGGCGACGTGGTGGACCAGGACGGAGACTGTTTTGGCGACGCGGTCAACGTCGCGTCGCGCCTGAGCGACCTGTCCGGGTCGGCGCAAATTTTTGCATCTCTCAGCGTGATTGAGCACCTACCGCTCGACGGTTCGCAGCGTACCCGTTGCCTTGGCGCGCTGGATCTGCGCGGACGCAGCGAGGCCTGCGTCGTGTATCGCATCGAGTGGCAAACCGAGGTCCCCAGCGAGTACATGACCTTGCCTGGCGCCCTTATTTCGTCTCCAACTGCACAAAAAGTCACGGCGCAGTCGCAAACCATCCATCTGTCGTGGAAAAGCATTCACGCAGCATTCGCAAGCAACCAGCTTCCTGTATTCCTTGGACGCGACACCGACTGTCACTTCATCGTTGACGACCCACGTGTCTCCCGGCGTCATGCCAGTATTTCATGCCGCGCAGGACGTTTTTATTTGCAAGACATCAGCAGTTACGGAACCTGGGTTCGTTTTTCCGACGGCGCTTCGGTCATCGCGTTGCGCCGCCAAGAGTGCGTGCTGATGCCGGAGGCAGAAATTGCCCTGGGCGGACCGTTGGAGGGTGACTCAGTAGCAACGCTGCGGTTCGCGGTAAAGAATGCGTCGCCCAAAAGCGCATCTGCAACCCGCGGGTTGACGGAGAGAACCTGACTGGAGCCGAGCCTCGGCATAAACGGAGACCACGCACGACTTTGCGCGCAACCTCTACCCACCGACATCAACCCGGGATATCCTCAAGATTAGATCGCTCGAAGTGCCCGTGCAGAGCCATGCCGCCAAACAATTCTGAGG
>JAJAYS010000323.1 GCA_026786065.1 Polaromonas sp. | reverse complement strand
TTCAAGCCAGTGAGTTTCTGGTATTGCCATACGGCGACAGGAGGGCTTCGCGCTGTCGTGGTGGAAGTGAACAACACCTTCGGCGAACGCCACTGCTATCTGCTCGACGCGCCGCTCTACGGCGTCGAACTCAACGCCACCAAGGTGTTCCATGTGTCACCGTTTTGCATGGTGACCGGGCGCTACCGGTTCCGGTTTTTGCATGCCAGTCAAGCGCCCCGGTCGGCGGCGTGGAGCCATACCGTGGCTGCAATCGACTACGACGACGACGACGGGCCGCTCTTGCAAACGAGCGTCGGCGGCGCCTTGGAACCGCTGACCGCCTCCAGTCTGCGCAAGGCGTTTTGGCGCTATCCAGGCATGACCTTTGGCGTCATCGCCCGAATCCACTGGCAGGCCTTCAAGCTGTGGCGCATGCGCGTGCCGCTGGTCGGCAAGCCCTCTGTTCCAGAAGCTTTCGTGACACGATGAACATCACTCCACCATCCGCCGCTCCGTCAGCACTGCTCCTTCCGGGCGACGCCCCCAGCGCCGCGCGCACCGCCATCCGTTTGCTGCTGCGCTTGCGGCGCGGGACCTTGAACGTCAAGCTGCCCGACGGCTCGCTACACCGGTTCGGATCTGGCGGGGCGCCCACGGCCAGTCTGCACCTGCACAACTGGAATGCCTGCCGCGCAGCGCTGCGGTCGGGCGACATAGGATTTGCTGAAAGCTACATCGCTGGCGACTGGACAACGCCGCATCTGGCCGGTCTGCTTGAAGTACTCCTGCTCAACCGCAAGGAAGTCGAGGACGTGATCTACGGCAGCTGGTTGGGTCGGCTGGCGTTTCGCATCAAGCACCTACTCAACCGCAACACGCGGGCCAACAGCCAAAAGAATATTCATGCGCACTACGACCTTGGCAACGCGTTTTATTCGCTGTGGCTGGACGGCAGCATGAATTATTCGGCTGCGATTTTCGAGACGCCCGAGACACCGATGAAACAGGCGCAGCATGCGAAAGTGCGGCGTGCCCTAAAAATGGCGCAGGTCAGACCGGGCGACCGCGTACTGGAAATCGGTTGCGGCTGGGGCGCGCTGGCCGAGATGGCGGCCACCGAGTTCGACGCCTCTATCGTCGGTGTGACGCTGAGTGCCGAGCAACTTGCCTGGGCGAAAGAGCGCATGGTCCGGGCGGGCGTGGCGGGCAAGTCGGATCTGCGATTGCAGGACTACCGGGACATCGGCAGGACCACGCTCGACGCGCCGTTCGACGCAATCTGCTCCATCGAAATGGTTGAGGCCGTGGGCCGCGAATACTGGCCGACCTACTTTCAGGCGGTTTCACGCCTGCTCAAGCCGGGCGGCCATGCCTGCATCCAGAGCATCGTGATTGCCGACAAGCTGTTTGACCGGTACGTCAATTCGACCGACTTCATCCAGCAGTACATTTTTCCTGGCGGCTGCCTCCCGTGCCCGCGTGAATTTCGGGTGCAGGCCATGGCCGCCGGCTTTGACATCGTGGATGAGCTGTCTTTCGGACAGGACTACGCGCGCACTCTCAAGCTGTGGCGCGAGGCTTTTCTGGCGCAGGAGTCTCGGGTGCTTGACCTCGGGTTCGACAAGGAGTTCATGCGCCTATGGGAGTTCTATCTCGCCTATTGCGAAGCCGCATTTGCTCAAGCCAACACCGATGTGATTCAGTTCACCTTGAGAAAGCGATGAGACCCGCTGTATGGCTGGCGCTGTCGGTTTATGTGGGAGGTGCAAGCGCTCCCGCGCAGACCCGTGCCCAGCCAGCCGAAACTGCGGCAGACGCAGCGGGAAAAGCCGAGCTGAAGTCGGCTTTGCAGAAAAGGCAATTGATAGGCCAAGGTCGCCTGAGAGTCTGGGGGTTTGATGTGTATGAAGCCAGACTGTGGGGCCGCCCGGGTTTTGCCGCCAATGACTTCACCGCTCAGCCCTTCGAGCTGGAGTTTGCCTACCTGCGTGACCTCAAGGCAAGCGATATCGCGGCCAGTTCCATCAAAGAAATGCGGCGCGACCAGGCTATCGACGATCAGCTGGCGAGCAAGTGGTCTGCCGAGTTACGGCGCGTGATTCCCGACATAAAGAAAGGCGACCGGGTCACTGGCATTCATCAGCCCGGCAGGGGCGTTGCCTTTGAGGTGAACGGCAAACCCAGCGGCGAAATCGCCGATGCCCAATTTGCCAAACTCTTTTTTGGCATCTGGCTCGCACCGAACACGTCGGAGCCGCAGCTGCGCGCCGCCTTGCTGGCTGGAGCTGGCGGGTGACACTCGCTGCCACGTCGCCGGTTGCTGGCGCTTTTTCGGCGCGGGGCTATCTGACCTACGGCCTGCTGGGCTTGCCGCTGGCATTTGTCGCCCTGCCGCTCTATGTGATCTTGCCCAACCACTACGCGCGCGAGTTCGGCGTGCCACTCGCACTGCTGGGAGCCATTTTGCTTGGCGCGCGACTCCTCGATGCCTTCATCGACCCGCTGCTTGGCCGTCTCAGCGACAGGCTGTTCGCGCATTCGGCGCAGGCCGTCCTGGCCCTGGGCGCAGTCGCCAGCGTGATACTGGCGACGGGGTTCGCGCTGCTTTTTTTTCCGCCGGTACGCGGTCCGACGGCACTGCCAGTGTTTGCCGCGGTCACGCTGATGATCACCTATGCCGCTTACAGCGCGATCAGCATTGCGCACCAGTCTTGGGGTGCAATCCTGGGCGGCGACGAGGCGCAGCGCAGCCGCATCGTGGCTTCGCGCGAAGCGCCGGCGCTGGTCGGCGTGGTCATCGCGTCGGTCACGCCCGTGGCATTGGGTCTGCCGGCCACGACGGCTATTTTTTTCGGTGTATTGGTGATGGGCTGGCTGGCCTGGTCGCAGGCGCCACGACCCGCTGCACGCAGCGCGGGTCAGCCCGTCCAGCGCGGAGCGCTCTGGTTGCCGTGGCGGCAAAGCGCATTTCGTCGGCTGCTGGCGGTGTTCATGCTCAACGGTATCGCCAGCGCCGTGCCCGCCACCCTGGTGCTGTTTTTCATTCAGGACCGGCTGCGGGCCCCGTCGACGATGGAGCCAGTGTTCCTCGGCAGCTATTTCGTCTTCGCGGCGCTGTCGATCCCGCTCTGGCTGGCGCTCGTCCGGCGCATCGGCTTGGCGCACACATGGTTGGCTGGCATGCTGCTGGCTATTGTCGTGTTTGGCTGGGCGACGCAACTGGGCGCTGGCGACTACGCCGGATTCGTCGTCGTCTGTGCGCTCTCCGGCGTGGCGTTGGGCACCGACCTGGCGCTGCCTGGCGCGCTTCTGGCCGGTTTGATTCAGCGGCAGGGGCATTCAGGTCGGCTCGAAGGGGCGTACTTCGGATGGTGGAATTTTGCGATCAAGCTCAACCTGGCGCTGGCTGCCGGCCTGGCCCTCCCGCTGTTGGCACTGTTCGGCTACGCGCCTGGCACCCGCGACCCAGCTGGCTTGAACGCCCTGATGATTGCCTATTGCGTGCTGCCCTGCGCGCTGAAGCTCGCGGCTGCGGGCGCCCTGTACCTGTTCGTCATCAAAAAACCCGAAGGATCCTTACTATGAAAGCATCGACACGGCGTCTGGCGGGAGGCCTGGCCATTCTCGCGATTTCGGCTGCGCTGCTGACCGGTTGCGCCGCGCCGCAGGTCACCGATTACGCCGGCGAAAAGCCAACTTTGGACCTGCGCCAGTATTTCAACGGCACCATCGACGCCTATGGCGTGTTCACCGACCGCTCGGGCAAGGTTGCGCGGCGCTTCACGGTGGTCATGACCTGCAGCTGGCAAGGCCCGCCCGGCAATGAAACTGGCACGCTCGATGAAGAATTCACCTATTCCGATGGCGCCAAAGAGCGCCGGGTGTGGACGCTCAAGCGCACCGGAGAAGGCCGCTATGTCGGCACTGCCGCCGACGTGACGGGCGAGGCAAATGGCCAGGAAAGCGGTAACGCCTTCCGCTGGGGCTACACGCTGAAGTTGCCGGTTGACGGAAAGATTGTTGAAGTCCAGTTTGACGACTGGATGTACCTCATGAACGAAAAGGTCCTTTTAAACAAGGCCGAGATGAGCAAGTTCGGTTTTCGCCTGGGCGAGGTGACGCTGTCTTTCGTCAAGCGATAAAAACTACCTGCACCGGCAACCACATGCGGCCGAGCAATCCGGTTCGTAAGTAATAAAGGTCGCCGACTTTCGTGAAATAGGGGTTGGTGCCTGGCAATTTAAGAACAAATACCAATTCAATAGCCGACCCAGTTATGTCCAGAAATCCCCCCATTGACCACTGGCAAGGGCGCCGCGTGTGGCTCGTCGGCGCGTCCAGCGGCATCGGCCTGGCGACCGCGCACGCGCTACACAAGAAGGGCGCAAGCGTGATTGTTTCGGCCCGGAATGCAGCCGCGCTGAACACGTTTGTAAGCGAACATCCCGGTGCTACCGCGTTGCCACTGGACGTGACGGACGCACCCGCGGTGCATGCGGCGGCGCAATCGGTGCTGGCGGTGGGGCCGCTTGACCTGGCAATGTATTGCGCCGGCTACTACAAGCAATTGCGTGCCACCGAATACGACCTCACCGAAATGCTGCGCCACAACCAGGTCAACTACGTCGGCGCGCTGCTGCTGCTCGATGCGCTGCTGCCCGCCTTGCGCGCGCGGGGCGCGGGCCACATCAGTTTGGTGAGCAGTGTGGCCGGCTATGTTGGCCTGCCGAAAAGCCTGGCCTACGGGCCGACGAAGGCGGCGCTCATCAACCTTGCCGAAACGCTGTACCTGGACCTTTCAAGCACCGGCATCGGGGTAAGCCTTATTTGCCCCGGCTTTGTCAAAACCTCGCTTACTGCACAAAACCAGTTCAATATGCCCGCACTGCTTTCGCCTGAAGAGGCGGCTCGGGAAATCGTGCGTGGCTGGGAAAGCGGCGCGTTCGAGATTCATTTCCCGAAACGCTTCACCCGGTGGATGAAGGCGCTGCGCCTGCTGCCTTATCCGGCTTACTTCGCGGCGATACGCAAAGTGACCGCGCTTTGACTGGCGATGGCTCCAAGGTCGCTTCTGCAGAAGTGGCGGCGATGAGCCTGATCTCCTTTTAAGAGCGTCTTCATCCGGCCAGTCTGGCGCGGCTTGGCGAGTTTTACACGCTGGATGCCTGGTTCAAGGACCCGTTCAACGAAGTACGAGGCCTGCCGGGCATTGCCGGCGTGTTCCGCCACATGTTCCGTAAACTTGAGTCGCCCGGCTTTATCGTGACAGAGCGTGTGGTACAGGGTGAGCAGTGCTTCCTGACCTGGAACTTCGAGTTTCGCCTGGCTGGACGCGGCAAGCCGGTGCTTCGGACGATACAGGGCCGCTCGCACCTGAAATTCACACCAGGCGGACTGGTCAACTACCACCGCGACTATTGGGATGCCGCCGAGGAACTGTATGAAAAATTGCCCGTGCTCGGAAGTCTTATGCGGTGGTTGAAGCGGCGCGCCCGCAGCGGCCAGGTGTCAAGTCCCGGCTGGTCGCCGACCGCAAGGGGTTGTGCAGAGGGTCTCTTGTTATCGGGCTGCTCGTCTGTCTGGGCATTGCGTCAGGCTGGCTGAGTCTCGACAAAGCTGCCGCGCTGCGCCAGCTTGTCCTGCAGTTTGGCCAGATTCGGATGGGCGCCCCGCCAATCGATGTGCGCGAATCGCAGGTCAAGGTACGCCAGCGCGCAGCCAACAGCCACATCGGACAGGCTGAAATGGATGCCGCTGCAAAACGGCTTTTCTGCCAGGCCGGTTGCCATCGCCTTGAGCGCCACGTCGATCTTGGCCATTTGGCGGTCCATCCAGGCCTGGCTGCGTTCGCTGTCGCTGCGGCCAGCCCAAGTGGCCTCCAGCCGGGCCAGGATCGCGGCATCGACCAAACCGTCGGCCAGCGCTTCCCAGGTTTTCACTTCGGCGCGCTCGCGCCCCTGGGTTGGAATCAATTTGCCGACCGGCGACAGGGTGTCCAGGTATTCGACGATGACCCGCGAATCAAACACCGCTTCGCCGCCTTCCATCACGAGGCAGGGCACCTTGCCGAGCGGATTGGAAGCGTGAATGGTGGTGCCGGCGGCCCACACGTCTTCGAGAACCAGTTGGTAGTCGAGCTTTTTTTCGGCCATGACGATGCGCACCTTGCGGACGTAGGGGCTGGTGGGCGAGCCGATGAGTTTCATGGTCATGGTGAATGCGATGGGTGGAGGCGAAACGGAGAAAATCATTCTATCGATTAACGCTGTGGCGCCCTTTCAGCCTTTGTGCCTGTGCCGATAAGCCACTGTCGTCGGAGCCCCGCTTCGCGTCGAACGACCGGCCCGGGTGGCGTTCCGCCCCACGCAAAAAGGCCGCGCCTACAATTGCGACATGAGTTCCGCTGCTGCTTCTCCGCCCGCTCTTTTCGCACCCGTCAACGCGCTTTCTCCACTGGACGGACGCTACGCGAGCCGGCTCGATGCACTGCGACCCATCATGTCTGAACAGGGCTACATGCGGCGCCGGGTACAGGTCGAGATTGCCTGGTTCGTCGCGCTGTCCGACGCCGGTTTCGCCGAATTCAAGCCGCTGAGTCCGGGCACCCGCTCTTATCTGCTGGGTCTGGTGAGTAACTTTTCGCAAACCGACGCGCTGGCCATCAAAGAGATCGAGAAGACCACCAACCACGATGTCAAGGCGGTCGAATACTGGATCAAGTCAAAGTTTGAGGCGCGGCCCGAGTTGCAAAACGCCGGCGAGTTCGTGCACTTCGCCTGCACCAGCGAAGATATCAACAACACCAGCCATGCACTGCAATTGAAGAACGCCCGCGACCAGGTGCTGCTGCCAGGGATCGACAAGGTGATCGGCCTGCTGCGCAATCTGGCACACGCCCATGCCGACCAGCCGATGCTCAGCCGCACCCACGGGCAGACGGCGAGCCCGACCACCGTTGGCAAGGAAATCGCCAACGTCGTTGCGCGGCTGTCGATTGCGCGGGAGCGCATCGCAGGCATTGCGCTGATGGCCAAAATGAATGGGGCGGTCGGCAACTACAACGCGCATCTGTCAGCCTGGCCGGACTTCGACTGGGAGGCGTTCAGCCGCCGGGTGATCGAAATCCCCGAACCCACAGCCGAAAGCGGTTTGAACCCCTGGGGCCTGGGCCTGAGCTTTCAGCCCTACACGATCCAGATCGAACCGCACGACTACATGGCGGAGTTTTTCGACGCGGTGGCGCGAAGCAACACCATCCTGATCGACTTTTCGCGCGACATCTAGGGCTACGTCAGCCTGGGTTACTTCAAGCAGCGCCTGAGGGCTGGCGAGATCGGCTCAAGCACGATGCCGCACAAGGTCAACCCCATCGATTTCGAGAACGCCGAAGGCAACCTCGGACTGTCCAACGCGCTGCTGCGCCACATGAGCGAAAAGCTGCCGGTCAGCCGCTGGCAGCGCGATTTGACCGACAGCACGGTACTGCGCAACATGGGTGTCGCGCTGGGCTACTCGGTGCTGGCTTGCAGCGCGCTGGCCGTCGGTCTGGGCAAGCTCGAACTCAACGAAGAGGCGCTGGCCGGCGATCTCGACGCATCCTGGGAAGTGCTGGCCGAACCGATCCAGACCGTGATGCGACGCTACGGCGTGCAGGGCGCCTACGAAAAACTCAGAGAGGTGACGCGCGGCAAAACCGTGACCGCCGCAGCGCTGCATGCGCTGATTCGCTCGCTCGACATTCCGCCGGCTGAGCAGGCGCGGCTGCTGGCCATGACGCCGGCCAGCTACACCGGGAAAGCCGCGGAATTGGCCAGACGGGTCTGACCGCAGCGGGCCGGAAGCGGCCCCCCGTTTGCACGATCAACCGGCTTGCGGCCGGTCCACGCCGCAATTCCAGCACCCGTCAAAACCGCCTTCAACGGTTTCCCCGCAAAGGCAATTCCAACGGTACTGCGGCCGGTTTTGCAGGGTCTTTAACAGGGCCCGGGCGCGCGGCTCGTCGCCGGGGTCGCTGATCCAGACCTCGGGCAAACACTGGTCGGGCGGCATTTCGCCCGCCAGACTGCCCAGAAAATAACGCTGCACGCTGGCGGCGATGCCGGCCTGTGACAGCACGTCGGCCCAGAAGGCCGCCAAGGCGATGTTGGGGGCTTGGGTCAAACGCGGCATGCCTGCAGTGTAGCGTTGAGGTAGCCCGCTGTCGCTATTACTTTAATAGCTGCTTACGCCCGTATTTGTTCAGCTAACGCCTCAAAATGCTTAAGGATCGGCGGCCGTGGACGCCGCCTCTTGCGCCCTCGCCCGCACGCGGGAGAGGATTGGAGTGAGGGCGGCTTCGACCCGCAGAATTGTTTCATCCCACGCTATTCGCGCGCCCGTTCGGCATAGCGCCCGAAGCGCCAGGCACTGCCGTCTTGCGTGATTCGGTGCCAGGTTTCACGCTTTTCGGCGGGCGTCATTTCGGGCCAGCGCTGCACCTCGTCAAAGCGCCTGCCGCAGCCTTTGCAGATGGCGTCGCCCTGACTGGTCGAGCAGATCGCGATGCACGGCGTGTCGGCGGTGGTGTCGTACCAGGCCAGCCAGGCGGCCATCGCCTCTGGCGGAAAACCGCGCACGTCGGCCTGATCTTCACGGTAGAAAACCAGCAGCGCATAGACCTCGGCGAGCCCCCGCAGATCCGGGGGCAGCGGGATGCCGGGCGGCCCAGGTTTGCGCTCGCGCCAGTAGTTGATGGCCGACTCAACGTCGGTGATGTGAATTCCGGGCATGGTGCCTTCAACAGGATTTGGGGAAGCAGGGGGGGCACCGGTAGGAACCGAACGATTGTGCCGCCCCATACGGCACCTGCCAAGGCGGCTTTGCAAGACCTGCGTCGGCTGTTGGAGTCCCTGCCTGCGGCGCTGGGCATGTCGCGCCGATTTGCAAAATCGGCCGGTTCGGTGTTAAATCGCCCCTCCGAAGGGGAGTAACTCCCTCACTTTGCTGCATTATTCTAATAACAGCCCCAGCAGCAGAGTCGCTTCAACAAGTCGTCAATACGAAGCTCACGCTTCCGGCTTGTTGGGCATGCAGCGTCACTGCATGCCGAGCCAGACCTTCGATTGAAACCTGAAAAGGTTTGATCGGACGCTGGCAGAGACAAGCTCGCCCACCATCCGTTTATTCCGATTCCGATTTCGAACAAGAAGAAAACTCGCGCTGCGCGTTTTCATTTTTTAAAAAAGTTTTGTGTGGAGTCTGCCTGTGGAGTTATTTAGTACGCCCTGGTGGTCAGCGTTGCTGGCCATCATCCTGATCGATCTGGTGCTCGCTGGCGACAACGCCATCGTCATCGCGCTGGCCGCCCGCAACCTGCCTCCGCATTTGCAGAAAAAAGCCATCATGTGGGGCACCGTCGGGGCCATCGTGGTGCGCTCGACCATGACGGTCGCAGTCGTCTGGCTCCTGAAGATTCCGGGCCTGATGCTGGTCGGCGGTCTGGGCCTGCTGTGGATTGCCTACCGCCTGCTGGCAGACACCGGCGAAGGTGAACACGACGGCCCAGTCGTCAGCACATTTTGGGGCGCGATGAAAACCATCGTGATCGCCGACGCGCTGATGGGCGTGGACAACGTGCTCGGCGTCGCAGGGGCAGCGCAAGGCGCTTTCGATCTGGTCATCATCGGCTTGCTGATCAGTGTGCCGATCGTGGTGTTTGGCAGCACGATGGTCCTGAAGCTGGTTGAACGCTTTCCCATCATCATCAAACTCGGTGCCGCCGTGCTGGCGTTCACCGCAGCAAAAATGGTCGTCAGCGAGAAGCTTCTTGCACCTTTCTACGGCGTAGCCGAATCGATGGCCACGCAGCAGAGTCTGGCGCGCTGGGCCACCTATGCGCTGGCGATTGCCGGGGTGCTGGGGTCGGGCTGGTGGGCCGAGCGGCGACAGCAAAGTCGCAAGAGGGATGCAGAGTCGCTGGCGCGTTAAACCTCAGGACAGCCAGGACAGCCAGGACAGCCAGGACATTGGGCTTGAAACGCAATCAGCTGGTTTTGGAGGTTTCATTAGCGTCCACCAGGAGAACGTTATGAACAACGTCGTCGTTTACGTCGAAGACCCGGTTCATGCCTTGCAGGTGCTGCAGCCGGCGCTGTCGCTGTCGCAACAGCATGTACT
>JAJAYS010000322.1 GCA_026786065.1 Polaromonas sp. | reverse complement strand
CGTGACCTCTTCACGCGGTTGCGTGAAGAGGCCGAGAAAGTCGCGATCAAGGTCTTCGCCGATAACCTGCGCGACCTGCTGATGGCGGCGCCTGCCGGGCCGCGTGTGGTGTTGGGGCTGGACCCGGGCATACGCACCGGCGTCAAGGTGGCGGTGGTCGATGCGACCGGCAAGCTGGTTGAAACCGCGACGGTATTCCCACACGAGCCGCGCAAGGACTGGGACGGCGCGCTGCACACCTTGCACAAGCTGTGTCAAAAGCACGGCGTCAACCTGATCGCCATCGGCAACGGCACCGCCAGCCGCGAAACCGACAAGCTCGCTGGCGATTTGATTCGGCTGCTTGAGAAAAACGACCCACGGGCCGGAGCGGTTGAAGCTGCCGACTCCCCCGACGCTGCGCTTGCAAACGTCTCCAGCCAAACCGGGATTCAAAAAGTGATCGTCAGCGAGGCCGGCGCATCGGTCTATTCAGCCAGCGAGTTTGCGTCGCAGGAGATGCCGGATGTCGATGTCAGCCTGCGCGGCGCGGCCAGCATCGCGCGTCGCCTGCAAGACCCACTCGCGGAGCTGGTAAAGATCGATCCGAAATCGATTGGCGTTGGCCAGTACCAGCACGACGTGAACCAGAGCGAGCTGGCGCGCACGCTGAGCGCCGTGGTGGAAGACTGCGTGAACCGCGTCGGCGTCGATCTGAACACCGCCAGCGTGCCGCTGCTGGCGCGGGTGTCGGGCCTGTCGCAGACGGTGGCGAAATCGGTGGTGCGCTGGCGTGACGAAAACGGCGCGTTTGCCTCGCGTAGCGACCTGCTCAAGGTGGCCGGGCTGGGCGCCAAAACCTTCGTGCAGAGCGCCGGCTTTTTGCGCCTGCGCGCCAGCAGCAACCCGCTGGACATGACCGGCGTGCATCCGGAAACCTATCCGGTGGTCGAAAAAATCATCGCCCACACCGGCCAGCCGGTGGCGCAGCTGATGGGCCGTGCCGACATGCTCAAAGCGCTCAAACCCGAGCTGTTCGCCAACGCGACTTTCGGCGTCATCACCGTCAGGGACATCCTGTTAGAGCTTGAAAAGCCGGCCCGCGACCCGCGCCCCGACTTCAAAGTCGCGCGCTTCAGCGACGGCGTGCAGGACATCCGCGACCTGCAGGAGGGCATGACGCTCGAAGGCACGGTCAGCAACGTGGCGGCGTTCGGCGCGTTCATCGATATCGGCGTGCACCAGGACGGGCTGGTCCACGTCAGCCAGCTGGCTGACCGCTTCGTAAGCGACGCCCGCGAGGTGGTCAAGACCGGCGACATTGTCAGGGTGCGGGTGACCGAGGTCGATGTCGCGCGCAAGCGGATTGGCTTGACGATGAAGCTCGGCGAGCCGGTTGCACGGCGGGATGCACCGCGGGAAAACCGTTTCGATCCGGCACGGCCGGGTCAGCGTAGCGGCGGGCGGGTTGCGCAGGCTGCCGCTCCGGTGGCGCAAGGCACCGCGATGCAGTCGGCTTTCGGCAAGCTGGCGGGGCTGAAGGGGTTGAAAGGCTGACAGGTCGACAGGCCGACAGGCTGACAGGCTGACAGGCTGAAGGGGCGGTGAAAGCGGCGGGTTCGGCCTGCAGGCAGCCTGAGCTCCAAACCCTGAAAACCTATTGATTTTTGGAAGCCACCCAGAGTTCGCGCTTGCAGTTGTTTTTCCGTCGCGCTTTGGAAAGGACGGGGTGAGGGTGTCCTTCCCTCTCCCTGTGTTTGGCAACCTGAATAGTGACGATTCTTGAGGAAAAAAGCCTTCAATGCCAATTAATACGGGCGTAAGCAGCTATAAAATAGATAGCGAATGGAAGTGCCACTGTCACACTTCAGTGAGCGCCAGCGCCGCGAAGCTCGCCAGCCAGTGCGTGCCGGCGTAATGACCGGCCGCGGCGTGGGGCAGCGAAGCCGCCAGATACTGCCCGATGGCCTGTTCGGCCTGCGGCTGAAGGTCTGAAGGCAGGGCCGGCTTTAGCTGCCGCCAGCACCAGGCCCGCGACAGATTCAAACCGTCGAGGTGGGCGAGCTTGGGGTCCGTCCGGTCGCTGACCGGAACCGGCCTGAGCCAGTTCTGCAAGGCCTGCGGTGGCGGGCAAAACACCGCCCACCAATCGACAAAACCGCTGCCGTTCAGCGCGCGCAGCATCAGCAGTGCTTCGACCAGGCCACCCGACAAAAAGTCGTCGCCGCCGGGCTCGTAGCCTGCGGGGTAGCGCGCATCCTGGCCGAACCAGCGCTGCGCCTTGTCGCCCACCAGTTCGCGCAGCGGCGCGTGCTCCGTCGCCTCGGCATAGTCCAGCGCAAACAGCAGCCCGAACGCGCTGTTCGCATGCGTGCCGGCCCGGATCGGGAAGTCCGCCACCGGCAGAAACTGCAGGTAGCGCTGGGCAAACGCATCGGCCAGCGGCTGCAGTGCGGTAGCCCAATGGGCCGCGCGAGGCTGACTTTCGGCAAGCCGCAATAGCTCGACCTGCAGCTTTAGCAACCAGGCCCAGCCGTAGGTGCGCTCGAAGGTGGCGCGCAGCGGCTGCGCCAGATAAGCCAGCTCGACGCCGACCTTGGCAGGTGTGAAATGACGGTCGAAGGCTTCAGTGATTGCGCCAGCCTCGGGCAATTCCGGCATCAGCCGCAGCAGCCGCGCCAGCAGCCAGTGCATGTGCACCGCCGAATGCCAGTCGTAGCTGCCGTAGAACACCGGATGCAGCGCGCGAGGGCTTTGAAGCTCGCCCGGCGAGTTCAGCGTGTGGTCGAGCTTGTTCGGATATTCCTGCCCGATATTCGTCAGCGCCAGCGGCGCAAAGCGTGCCAGCACCCCGGCGTGGGGGCTCATGCGGCCAGTGCAGCGGACTCGCGTACGGCGGCGGCTGGCATGGCGCGGCTGGGCAGCAGCGCCGCCTCGGCCAGCCGCACCCAGTAGGTGGCACCGATGGGCAGCAGGTCGTCGTTGAAGTCGTAGCTCGGGTTGTGCAGGTTGCACGGCCCGAGCCCATGACCGATGTCGCGGTGCCCGCCTTCGCCATTGCCGATGAAGACATAACAGCCCGGCTTGTGCTGCAGCATGAAGGCAAAGTCTTCGGAGCCCATCGTCGGCTCGACCTGCGCATTGACGCTGGCCGCGCCGACCACCTCCTGCATCACTTTGACGGCAAAGGAGGTTTCAGCGGCATGGTTGATCAGTGGCGGGTAGTTGCGCTTGAACTGGAACTCGACCTCGGCACCGAAGGCGGCAGCGGTATGCGCCGCCACTTCACGCATGCGCTGCTCCATCAGGTCCAGCACCTCGATGGTGAAGGTGCGCACCGTGCCGATCAGCTTCGCCTCGTCGGGAATGACGTTGGTTGCACTGCCGGCGTGAATTTGCGTGATCGACAGCACGCCGGCGTCCAGCGGGCTCTTGTTGCGTGAGACGATGGTTTGCCAGCTTTGCGCAATCTGCACCGCGACCATGATCGGATCGACGCTCTTGTGCGGCTGCGCAGCATGCGAGCCCCTGCCATGCACGGTGACTTCAAACTCATTGCTCGACGCCATCATCGGCCCCGGCGTTACGCCGAAGCTGCCGACCGGCGCGCCCGGCCAGTTGTGCATGCCGTACACCGCCTGCATCGGGCATTGCTCGAACAAGCCGTCTTCAATCATCTTTTTGGCTCCGGCGCCGCCTTCTTCGGCCGGCTGGAAAATCACATACACCGTGCCGTCGAAGTTGCCGTGCTTTGCCAAATGGTGCGCCGCCCCGAGCAGCATCGCGGTGTGGCCGTCGTGGCCGCAGGCGTGCATCTTCCCGGCGTGTTTCGACGCATGCGCGAAGGTGTTGAACTCCTGCATCGGCAGCGCATCCATGTCGGCCCGTAGACCGATGGCCGCCTCGCTGCTGCCGCGCTTTATGATGCCGACCACGCCGGTCACGCCCATGCCGCGCAGGACCGGAATACCCCATTCGGTGAGTTTTTCAGCCACCACGTCGGCGGTGCGCCGTTCTTCGTAGCACAGCTCCGGGTGGGCATGGATGTTGCGTCGGATGTGCTGCAGTTCGGACTGGAATTGCACGATGGGATCGATCAGATTCATGGCCATCTCCTGGATCGGCGTTTCGCCGGTGGGTCACTTGCAAGGGCCGGCCGGGGCAGCGTGCATAGGGTTGGGCACCTGCCACCGACCGACCGTCTGTGTATATTACGACGAGGCCACTGAGCCTGCGTTCAACTTAAAACGGAGTTTATTCATGCGACTTTCTTCGAGTTTTGCAATGGCTTCCCGAAAGGGCAAACACGGCACGCTGGTGCTGGCGTTGGCGGCAACGCTGCTCGCACCGGCGGCATTGGCGCAGGAGTTCCGGCTCGCGATGAGTTCGCCGCCGACCTCGATGGATCCGCACTTTTACAACCTGTTTCCGAATCTCAACGTCTCCGACCATATTTTTGAAACGCTGGTCAAGATGGACCCTGACAGCCGGGTCGTGCCGGGCCTGGCAGAGTCCTGGACGTTGGTCAACAACCTGACCTGGGAGTTCAAGATCAGAAAAGGCGCCAAGTTCCACGACGGCAGCGATGTGACGGCCGACGACGTGGTCTGGTCGCTGGACCGCACCGCGATGATCGTCGGCAGCCCGGGCAAATTCGACGTGTACACCAAGGCGATCATCAACAAAAAAGTCATGGACGCCAACACCGTCCGCTTCACCACAAAAGAGCCGTATCCGCTGATGCTGGCCGACCTGACCTCGATCTACATCGTGTCGAAGAAGGCAACGACCGGGCTTTCCAGCGACGATTTCTCCAGCGGCAAGGGCATGGTCGGCTCCGGCCCATTCAAGTTCGTGCGGTTCCAGCGCGACGACCGGGTCGAGCTTGAACGCAACGAGACGTACACCGGTGGCAAGATGCCGGCCTGGAGCAAGGTGACGCTGCGCTTCATTCCCAACGGTGCAACCCGCCTGGCCGCGCTGCTGGCCGGCGACGTGCAGGCAATTGAAAACGTCCCGACGCCCGACCTCGAAAAGGTCAGGGGCGACAAGAGCCTGGGGCTGTACTCCAAGGTGTCGCACCGGCTGATTTACCTGTACCCGGACACGCGGCGAGAAAAGTCGCCCTTCGTCACCGACAAGGACGGCAAGCCGCTGGACAAAAACCCTTTGATGGACGCCCGCGTGCGCCAGGCGCTGTCGATGGCGATCAACCGCGATGCCATCAAGGACCGGGTGATGGAAGGCCTTTCGGAACCGACCAACAACCTGGTTCCTAAGACGCTGTTCGGCAACAACGCGAATTTGAAGCTCGTCAAGTTTGACGCGGAAGGCGCAAAGAAGCTGTTGACTGAAGCCGGTTATCCGAACGGCTTCGGCATCACGCTGCACACGCCGAACAACCGCTACGTCAACGACGAAAAAATCGCGCAGACCATTGCACAAATGTTTGCCCGCATCGGCGTGGCCACCAAGGTCGAAGGCCTGCCGATGTCGATCTATTCGGCACGCGGCGCCAAGCAGGAGTATTCAATCGGCCTGCTCGGCTGGGGCGCGCAAACCGGCGAAGCCTCGTCGCCGCTGCGGGCCTTGCTGGCTTGCGACGACCCGGTGCGCGGCCTGGGCGGCTTCAACTGGCTCAAGTACTGCAACCCGAAGGTCGATGAGCCGCTGATCAAGGCCTTGAACACGGTCGATGACAAGGTGCGCTCGCAACTGCTGCAAGACGCGGCGGCGATCGCCATCAACGACGGTGGCCTGATCCCGATCCATCAGCAGGTCACCACCTGGGCCGCCAAAAAAGGCTTTGCCTACGTGCCGCGCACCGACGAGCGCACCCACGCCTACGGGTTTGTTGCCCAGTAATTGCGATTGAATTGCGATTGAACAGCGGGCAGGGCGCGGCGCCGCCCTCGGCCTGCGGTCTGCACCACCCGCACCGCATTTGCTGTTGCCACCGCCAATGCGCTGAGTTTGCGAAAGATCAAGCATGCTGGTTTTCATAGTCAGGCGTCTGCTGCAGAGCGTTCTGGTTCTTGTCGTCATGTCGCTTCTGGTGTTCGTCGGGGTGTATGCGATAGGCAACCCAATCGACATGTTGATCAGCCCCGACGCCGACCAGCAAGACCGGGTCCGGACCATTGCCGCCTTCGGGCTGGACAAGCCGCTGTGGCAGCAATACGGGCTGTTCGTCAAAAACGCGCTCCAGGGGGACATGGGCAAATCGTTCGCGTTTTCGGCTCCTGCGCTCGGCCTGATCGTCGAGCGCATGCCGGCGACGATGGAGCTGGCCGTGTTTGCGATTTTGCTGTCCATCGTGCTGGGGATTCCGCTCGGGCTCTGGGCTGGCCTGCGGCCAAACGGCTTCATCGGCAAGGTCATCATGGCGGTGTCGATTCTGGGCTTTTCACTGCCGACGTTTTGGGTCGGGCTGATGCTGATCATGGTTTTTGCGGTGCAGCTCGGCTGGCTGCCTTCTAGCGGGCGCGGGCCGACGGAACTGCTCTTTGGCATACCGGTCAGCTTCTTGTCGGTTGACGGGCTCAAGCACATCCTGATGCCGGCTTTCAACCTGGCGCTGTTCAATATCGCGCTGGTGATTCGCCTGACGCGGGCCGGGGCGCAGGAGGCGCTGCTGCAGGATTACGTGAAGTTTGCCCGGGCCAAGGGCCTGAGCAACCGGCGCATCATCGGCGTGCATGTGCTGAAAAATATCCTGATCCCGATCGTCACCGTGATTGCGCTGCAGTTCGGCTCGGTCATTGCCTTCGCCATCGTCACCGAATCGGTGTTTGCCTGGCCTGGCATGGGAAAGCTGATCATCGATTCGATCCGCTTCCTGGACCGGCCGGTCATCGTCGCCTACCTGATGCTGATCGTTGTCATTTTCATATTCATCAACCTGATCGTCGATGTGATGTATTCGCTGCTGGACCCGCGGGTGCGGCTTGCCGATGCCAAAGGATAGGTGCGTAAACCCATGAATGCTGCGGCTTTGAACCTCGCGCCGGAGACGCCGTTTCGGCGCTTCGCGCGCAACTATTTCGCCAGCAAGATCGCCACCGTCGGCTTTGTGCTGCTGGTGATGATCCTGCTCGCGGCCATTTTTGCGCCGCTGCTGTCGCCGCAAGACCCCTACGATTTGTCCAAGCTCGACGTGATGGATTCGCGGCTGGCGCCGGGGGCCAAGTCGGTCGATGGCGCGCTGACCTTTTTGCTCGGCACCGACGAGCAGGGCCGCGACATGCTGTCGGCGATTTTGTATGGCGTGCGCATATCGGTGGCGGTCGGCGTCAGCGCCACCGTGATCGCGCTGGCCATCGGCTTGAGCCTGGGGCTGATCGCAGGCTACGCCGGTGGCCGCACCGAGGCCTTCATCATGCGCGTGGCCGACATCCAGCTGTCGTTTCCGCCCATCCTGATTGCGCTGATATTGCTGGCGCTAACCGGGCAGGGCGTCGGCAAGATCATCATCGCGCTGGTGGCGGTGCAGTGGGCCTACTACGCCCGCACGGCGCGCAGCGCGGCGCTGGTCGAGCGCAAAAAGGAATACATCGAGGCGGCCACCGTGCTCGGGCTTTCGCCGGCGCGCATCATCCTGCGGCATCTGTTGCCCAACTGCCTGCCGCCGCTGATCGTGATTGCCGCGCTGCAGGTGGCGGCGGCGATTTCGCTGGAGGCAACGCTGTCGTTTCTGGGCCTGGGCCTGCCGGTGACCGAGCCTTCGCTGGGCCTGCTGATCGCCAACGGCTTTCAGTACCTTCTCAGCGGCAAATACTGGATCAGCTTCTTCCCCGGCGTGGCCTTGCTGGTCACGGTGGTGGCAATCAATCTGGTGGCCGACCACCTGCGCGACGTGCTCAACCCGAGGCTGCAAACCCAATGAATGCGCTACCTAATCAAGCCGCGCAGACGGTGAAGCCGACGCTGGCCGTCAGCCACCTGCAAACCCGCTTCAAGACCCAGGCCGGCATCGCCCGGGCGGTGGACGACGTGTCGTTTTCGGTCATGCCCGGGCAGATCATGGGGCTGGTCGGTGAGTCCGGGTCGGGCAAGTCGATGACCGGCTACTCGATCATGGGGCTGATCGACGCGCCCGGTGAAGTCACTGGCGGCTCGATCGAACTGCAGGGCCGCGAGCTGCGCGGCCTTGGCGCCGAGGCCATGCGGGCGATTCGCGGAAACCGCATCGCCATGATTTTCCAGGACCCGATGATGACGCTGAACCCGGTGCTGCGCATTGACACGCAGATGATCGAGGCGGTCCTGGCGCACGAGCGCGTCAGCCAGGCCGACGCCCGGGCGCTGTCGCGCGATGCGCTGGCGCGGGTCGGCATACCGTCGCCAGACGAGCGGCTGCTGAGCTATCCACATCAGTTTTCAGGCGGCATGCGCCAGCGCGTGGCG
>JAJAYS010000321.1 GCA_026786065.1 Polaromonas sp. | reverse complement strand
GCCGCTGTGGTGCTGGTCGATGCCACCAAGCTGCGCTGGCAGGATGCCCTGCCCGCCCTGCTCCCGCAAACGCGCCGCCGTTCTCTGCTGGTCAAGCTGCTGCGCGTCCCTTCCATCGTCTTTGCGGTCAACAAGCTCGACGCGGTGGATCAGCCAGAACTGGCCTTTGCGCATATTCGCGCGGCGCTGCTGCAGTTTGCAGAAGCGGCCGGCATCGCCGTCCAGGCCATCGTTCCGGTGTCGGCGCTGATTGGCACCAATGTCGTCGATGCCGTATTGGGTTGGTGCGACTACCACGGTCCGAGCCTGCTGCAACTGCTCGAACGGCTGCCGGCAACCAAGTCCGATTCGGCCCTGCCTTTTTCGCTTTCGGTTCAGTGGGTCGAGAAGTTTTCGGCCAGCAATGACACGGCCCAAGGTCGGCGGATATTCTGGGGTTGCGTCGCCACGGGAGTGCTGCGTGCCGGCCAGCGCATTACCGTGATGCCCGGCGGCAAAAGTGCCATCGTGGTGGCTGTTCTGAATGCCACGCGCCAGCCCGAAGCGGTCGTTTCGGGGCGCAGCGCCGGTCTGATTCTGGATCGGGAACTCGATGTTTCGCGTGGCGACTGGCTACTGGCCGACGAGCCCGACAGCACGATCGCAATGCAAAAAGACATTCGCGTAACGCGGGCCTGGCTCGACGATGAGGCATTGGTACCGGGCCGCGGTTACTGGGCTCTGCCCGCGCACAGATGGGTTAAAGCCAAAGTCAGCCGCATCGTCAATCAGCTCGACATCCACACGCTGCAGGCGAACGAAGCCGACGCACTGCCAGTTAACGCCATCGGAGAGTTGGAGTTGTCCTTGCTGGAGGCGCTGCCGGTGCTGCCGTTTGCCCATTCGGGGGTGCGCGGTGCGCTTGTGTTGATAGACCCAGCCAGCCACCGCACGGCGGGAGCGGTGCCGGTCGGCGCCGTTGCTGCTGAAACAGGCCTCATGCCGGCATAAGCCACCGGCATCCGGGGCCAAAAATGGCTGGCCGACCGGTTGGCTGAAAGCTCTTAAAATTGGGAATCGTCAAGGTATCCGCTCGCCTCCCGGCCACGTCCAAAAAAATATGACCCACATCGTTTCTGAATCGTGCATCCGCTGCAAATACACCGACTGCGTGGACGTCTGCCCGGTTGACTGCTTTCGCGAGGGCCCGAACATGCTGGTCATCGACCCGGACGAATGCATCGACTGCGCGGTCTGCATTCCGGAGTGCCCGGTGAATGCGATTTATGCCGAGGAAGACGTACCTGCCGACCAGATGAAGTTCATTGCGCTCAATATCGAGTTAAGCAGCGCAGCGGGCTGGAAAAGCATCACTAAACGCAAGCCCGCCTTGCCCGATGCAGACGAATGGAAAGACAAGACAGGCAAGCTCGCCGAGCTGGTCCGCTGATCGCTTGATCGACCGAAACGAAACATGAATCTTATGGATGCGCAAATCAATCGGCAAGTCATTGCCACCGCAGCACAGCACGATGGACCGATAGAGACCGACGCGGTTATCGTGGGGGCGGGCCCGGTTGGGCTGTTCCAGGTCTTCGAGCTGGGGCTGCTGGAGATCAAGGCGCATGTCATCGATTCGCTGGCTTACCCGGGCGGGCAGTGCATAGAGCTGTATCCAGACAAGCCGATCTACGACATTCCCGCCGTACCGGTTTGCACCGGCAAGGAGCTGACAGACAGCCTGCTCAAGCAGATCCAGCCTTTCGGCGCGACCTTTCATTTTGGCCAGGAAGTCAGCACAGTAGAGCGCCAGCAGGACGGGCGTTTTTACGTCGAGACTTCACGCGGCACGCGGTTCCTGACCAAAACGATTTTCATTGCGGCCGGCGTGGGCGCATTCCAGCCAAAATTGCTGCGGGTTGAAGGATTGAGTAGGTTTGACGACACGCAGTTGTTCTACCGCGTCAGAAACCCGGCGGATTTTGCTGGCAAGAACATCGTTGTCGTTGGCGGCGGCGACTCCGCACTCGACTGGGCTTTGAACTTTGTAAACGACGGGCCGAACAAGGCCGAGAGCGTGATCCTGATCCATCGCCGCGACGGCTTCAAGGCCGCGCCGGCCAGCGTTGCAAAAATGAAGGCGCTCTGTGACAGTTATGAGATGCAATTCATCGTCGGGCAGATCACTGGCTACGACGAAAAAGACGGGCGCCTGGTGGGCGTGAAGGTCACTGGCGCGGATGGCATCACACGAGTAGTGCCGCTTGACCTGCTTCTGGTATTTTTTGGTTTGAGCCCAAAGCTCGGGCCGATTGCCGAATGGGGCCTGGACATCGAGCGCAAGCAGCTGCGGGTCGATACTGAAAAATTCTCTACCAACACTCCAGGCATTTTTGCAGTTGGCGACATCAACACCTACCCCGGCAAAAAAAAGCTCATTTTGAGCGGCTTCCACGAATGCGCCTTGGCGGCATTCGGCGCCGCACCCATCATTTTCCCGGACAAAAAGATTCACCTTCAATACACCACAACCAGCCCGAAGCTGCACAAGGTGCTTGGAGTGGAATCGCCGGTGTTCGATTGACAAGTTTTCGCCTGAAGTCATTCGAAAAGCCTCCATTGCGCGGGTTTTTTATCGCTTGCCGCAGGCGGACGGGCGGCCATCCCATCTAGCAGCAATTTCCCACTTGAAGTGGAATCCGTTTACGTCAAAGGCGGCGTGTCCATGGCTTGAGGCGCGAAGCCGTGGTTCAACGGCCCGCCGCCCGCACCAGTACGTACGTCCGCCCCCGCCAGCAGCGCCGAACGAACATACAGCCGGGCAAGCTCACAGGCTTCCTGCAACGATTTTCCCTTGGCCAAATACGTGGCGATCGCCGATGACAACGTGCATCCCGTGCCGTGCGTGTTGTTGGTCGGGATGCGTGGTCCGCGCATCCAGTGTGTCAGTCCGTCGTTGGTGACAAGCAGGTCGCTGACGACCTCGCCGCGCAAGTGCCCTCCTTTGAGCAAGACCGCAGGTGCGCCCTGCCCGAGCAGTCTCCGCGCCGCCGCCTCCATCGCCGGCTCGTCGGCCAGCGGCAAACCTATGAGCAGGGCCGCCTCGTCGAGGTTGGGTGTGACCAACACAGAGCGTGGGAAAAGATCATGGACCAGCGCGGTAATGGCCGCATAGTCAATCAGCACGGCCCCGCTGGTAGCCACCATGACCGGGTCAAGCACGACATTACGTAACGCGTGACGATCAATAGCCTGGGCGACTACCGCTATATTCGCGCGCGAATGAAGCATGCCGATTTTTACCGAGTCCGCCCCCAGGTCGTCGATGACCGCGTCAATTTGATCACGCAAAATCTCCGGCGGCACGCCGTGAATAGAGCGAACGCCCTTCGTGTTCTGCGCAGTGAGCGCACTAATGGCAGTCATGCCATAGCAACCCAGTGCAGCAATGGTTTTCAGGTCGGCCTGAATTCCCGCTCCGCCGCTGCTGTCGGATCCCGCGATTGAGAGTACCCGTCGGTACTCAAATAGGAGGGCAGGGTTCATTGCCAACTTTTAACCATACTAGCGAAGTCGACGGAAAACTCAATTATCCCGGAACGGCATGATGCGCCGGCGCGCGGGCGGCGTTCGTAGGGCCTGAAGGGTCGGGACAAAAAAGCCCCGAAGCACAGCGGTGGGGCCTTTCAACTAGGAACAATTGAATGGCTCCTCAACCTGGGCTCGAACCAGGGACCTACGGATTAACAGTCCGGCGCTCTACCAACTGAGCTATTGAGGAACAGCCTCAAATTATAGCGCGGCTTTTTGTCCCTCCTTACCTGTCCCAGCGTAGCGAAACGTACTGCGACCTCCATGCACATGGTCGGACTACAAAATTGAAGATTCGAGCAAACGCGCATGCATGCCGACCGCGCCTGATAATCAGAAAACGCATGAACCTTTCCGCACAATGACTCAATACACCGCCCCGGTTCCCTGGCTCTCCGGGCACGATGGGTTCCCACCGGTTACCCACGCATGGACGGCACTTGACCCGGCGCCCGGCTTGCTGGCAGCTGGTGGAAACTTGGCGGCACCCACATTGGTTGCGGCCTACTCACTGGGCATCTTTCCCTGGTTCAGCGCGGGCCAGCCCATTCTCTGGTGGAGTCCGGATCCGCGCATGGCGCTTCGTCCACGCGACTTCAGGGTTAGCCGGTCGCTGGCCAAAACGCTGGCGCGATTTCGGGCGGATCCGAACTGCGAAATTCGAGTGGATCATGATTTTCCGCGGGTCATCGAGAACTGCGCGGCGAAACCGCGCAACCAACAGAGCGGCACCTGGATTCTTCCAGAGATGGTGCAGGCGTACTCAGATCTGTACCGCGATGGTCGTGCTCATAGCGTGGAGACCTGGATCGGCGGCAAGCTGGCTGGCGGCCTGTACTGTGTAAATCTTGGCGCAATGGTTTACGGCGAATCGATGTTCGCAGATCGAACTGACGCGTCAAAAATAGCATTGGCAGCGCTGGTAGCTTTCTGCCGCGCCCATGCAATCGAATTGATCGACTGCCAGCAAAATACGCAGCACCTGGCGTCGCTGGGTGCGACCGAAATGAGTCGCGTGGAGTTCATGCAGATGGTGCAGAAGGGCCTAGCCAGGCCCGCACCACGCTGGCATTTTGAGTCAGGCTACTGGAACGAAATCTCAACCGTGGAAAACTTGCCAAGCTGATGACCTACCCGAAAGAATTGCCTCTGCAGACGCTGCAGTTCTACGCCACTGCTCCGTATCCGTGCAGCTATCTTGCGGGCCAGCAGGCGCGTTCGCAAGTGGCGACGCCGAGCCACCTGGTTCACAACGACGCCTACTCGGAATTGGTAGCCAGCGGATTTCGTCGCAGCGGGCTGTTTACCTACCGCCCGTATTGCGACGGCTGCCAAGCCTGTGTCCCGTTGCGGGTGCCCGTGGCGGACTTCACGCCGGACCGAAGCCAACGCCGCGCCAGCGCTCGACATTCGCACCTCCAGTCGCGCGCACTCAAGCTGGCCTTTTCGCCAGAGCATTACCAGCTCTATTTGCGCTATCAACGGCACCGCCACTCTGGCGGCGGCATGGACCACGACAGCATAGACCAATACACCCAGTTCCTGCTTCAGAGCCGGGTGAACTCGCGGCTGGTCGAATTTCGGGAACCCGCACGCGACGGTCTGGTCGGGGTCTTAAAGATGGTCTCAATTCTGGACGTGTTGCAAGACGGGCTGTCTGCGGTTTATACATTTTATGAGCCAGACCCCCGAGCCAGTTACGGCACCTATGGCGTGCTCTGGCAAATCGGCCAGGCGCAAAGGCTCGGCCTGCCTTTCGTCTATCTAGGTTACTGGATCGCTCGCAGTTCAAAAATGAACTACAAGGCCGACTTTAAACCTCACGAACTGCTTCAGGGCGGATCGTGGTTCCGACCGGAGGGGCGTTAACGCAAATTTTGCAGAGTAAAATTTCTAGAGTAGTGACTGCTCCAATGAAGCCATCCAGATCAGCCCCCCCAGACGCCAAGCCGAGCGTGCAGGTGATAGGGCGAATCATCAATCTCCTCGAAATTTTGGCGAATCGGGAAGACGCAATGTCGCTGAAAGAGGTCAGCGCAAAATCTGGTCTGCACCCCTCTACTGCCCATCGAATCCTCAACGACCTGGTTATTGGTCGCTTGGTCGAGAGGCCCTCCGCTGGCAGCTATCGCCTCGGAATGCGACTGCTGGAGCTTGGTAATTTGGTGAAAGCCCGCCTCAATGTTCGCGATGCCGCCTTGGGGCCGATGCGCGAATTGCACAAGATCACACAGCAGCCAGTCAACCTCAGCATGAGGCAAGGAGACGAAATAGTCTATGTGGAGCGCGCATTCAGTGAGCGCTCTGGAATGCAGGTCGTGCGGGCGATAGGTGGAAGAGCGCCGCTTCACTTGACATCGGTTGGAAAACTTTTTCTGGCTTGCGATGATCCGCAGCGCCTGCGCGCTTACGCAACCCGCACTGGGCTTTCGGGGCACACCCGCAACAGCATCACCCAACTCGGGGTGCTGGAGCGCGAATTATCCAAAGCCCGGCAATATGGGATCGCGCGCGACAATGAAGAGCTTGAACTGGGAGTGCGCTGCATGGCAGCCGGTATTTACGATGACCAGAGTCGGCTCATTGCCGGCTTGTCCATTTCTTCCCCGGCTGATCGGCTAGATGAACAATGGCTGGCGAAATTACAGGAAACGGCCAACTCGATTTCTGCAGCGTTGGGCTATCAGGCCCCATAGCAAAACCCGGGTAGCATCCCTGCTTGCACGGTCGGCGACTGAAACTTCTGCAGCGCTACCAATCAACCTGCGATATGCTTAGAAGAGTTCCCCAGGCGAAGTTTATGCTCCGCAGCCGACGAAGATTCGACCCACTTGCGGACGCGTTCCGCATCCCCAAGGCGACTTAGCTTGCCGGCAGAGTCCAAAAAAACCAGGATCAGCTTGCGACCTGCGATCTTGGTCTGCATCACCAAACACTGTCCCGCCTCTGATATGTATCCTGTTTTTTGGAGCCCGATGTCCCAGTCCGGATTTTTGACCAGTCGATTGGTGTTGTTGTACTGAAGAGTGCGACTGCCGACTTCAACCTGGTATCCTGCGGAAGTTGACAACCCCCTTAATACCGGATCGGCATGGGCGGCAATGACCAAAGTAGCCAAATCCCGCGCGCTGGACTGGTTGCGGCTGGAAAGGCCGGTCGGTTCGACATAAACGGTATCGGCCATGCCAAGCGCTCTAGCCTTTGCATTCATCAAGTTGACAAAGACAGTCATTCCACCCGGATAGGAACGTCCCAGTGCATGCGCTGCGCGGTTTTCGCTCGACATAAGGGCCAAATGGAGCAGGTCCCCGCGGGTCAATTCTGCTCCAACCTTTAACCTTGAGCGGCTACCCTTTTCTGTATCGACGTCATCTTCGGTGACCGTGACAAGCTCGTCCATCCGAAGCTTTGCTTCGGTGATGATCACACCTGTCATAAGCTTGGTCAGCGACGCGATTGGAAGAACCGCCTGATCGTTCTTGCTGAAAAGTACCTCAAGAGTGTCCTGATCGAGCACCAGCGCCACGCTTGACTTCAAGTCCAGCTGATCAGGGAAGCGGTGCAAACCGGCGAGCTGGCCGAATGACGGTTTTTCCGGAACCAGAGCCAGAACGCGCACTGTTCGTTTGCCCCTGACTACGGGCGCGGCTCCCTTGCGCCGAATGACTACGCCCTGTTTGAACGGTGCTGTTTTCGTTGCCTGAGACTTTTTTGTCTCCTGTGGTCGTTTTAGGGATTCGGCACGAACCGTGGACAGCGCGAAAAGCGCCGACAAGGCCATCAACCCAACCAACGTTTTGGCGAAGCGGGCAAGGACCTGAATTGACATGATTGTGGACGCCGTTGAAGGATTTACCCGTGAACCAGATGATTACCCCCAGTGTATAGAAGTTAAAAAAGTTACGCAATATCAGAAACTTACGTTACTTTTCTCCAAATTGCTTGCAGAACCGCTTTCATCGTATCCAGAAGCCCTCCAATGGTTGAATCCGTGAGAGCGGCAAGCTACAGATCCAGTCGAAAATTGTGCCGAATCTCAGCCTTGAGCCGGAACACGATCGGCTTTACTTTGTAATTTGTTCAGCGCGCTCAGGTATGCCTTTGCCGAAGCCACAACGATATCCGGATCTGATCCAACCCCATTGACGACGCGGCCGCTATTTTGCAGACGTACCGTAACTTCACCCTGACTCTCGGTAGAGCCGCTGATGGCATTGACCGAGTAAAGAACCATCTCCGCCCCACTTCGGACATGCTTTTCGATTGCTTTGAGCGATGCGTCCACCGGCCCATTGCCATCCGACTCGCTACTGACCTCGATGTCGGCGACCCTGAAAATCACTTTGGCCTGCGGCCGTTCACCGGTTTCGCTGTGTTGTGAGAGCGATACGAACGAAAACTGTTCGTTTTCGTGCGCCACGCTTTCGTCGCTGACCAAAGCCAGGATGTCTTCGTCAAAAATCTCGCTCTTGCGGTCAGCGAGCTCCTTGAACCGGGCAAAAGCCGAGTTCACATCGGCTTCGCTTTCAAGCTGGACACCCAAATCCTGAAGCCTCTGCTTGAAGGCGTTGCGCCCGCTGAGCTTGCCGAGGACAATCTTGCTGGCACTCCAGCCGACGTCTTCGGCGCGCATGATCTCGTAAGTTTCGCGCGCTTTGAGCATCCCATCCTGGTGAATGCCGGAAGCGTGCGCAAAAGCATTGGCGCCAACGACTGCCTTGTTCGGCTGCACCACAAACCCCGTCGTCTGGCTTACCATGCGGCTGGCCGCCACGATGTGCAGCGGATCGATGTTCATCTCAAGGTTGAAATAGTCCTTGCGCGTCTTGACTGCCATCACAATCTCTTCAAGAGAGCAATTTCCGGCTCGCTCGCCAAGGCCGTTGATGGTGCACTCCACTTGGCGCGCTCCTCCAATTTTCACGCCCGCCAGCGAGTTGGCGACGGCCATCCCGAGATCGTTGTGACAGTGAACCGACCAGATCGCCTTATCGCTGTTTGGTACCCGTTCGCGCAAGGTTTTGATGAAGTTTCCGTAGAGCTCCGGCACCGCATAGCCCACCGTATCGGGCACATTGATGGTCGTGGCCCCTTCACGAATCACCGCCTCAAGCACCCGACACAGGTAATCGACGTCGCTGCGATAGCCGTCCTCCGGGCTGAACTCGACATCCGCCACCAAGTTGCGTGCAAATCGTACCGAAAGCTTGGCCTGCTCCAAAACCTGCTCAGGCGTCATGCGCAACTTTTTCTCCATATGCAAGGCGCTGGTGGCTATGAACGTGTGAATGCGCGGCCGTGCCGCACCGCTCAGGGCCTCAGCGGCGCGGGCAATATCGCGGTCGTTGGCGCGAGACAGGGAGCAGATCGATGTATCCCTGATCGCATTGGCAATCGCCTTGACCGCTTCAAAGTCGCCGTTGGAGCTGGCGGCAAAGCCCGCCTCAATGACATCGACTTTCAGTCGCTCCAGTTGCCGCGCGATTCGAAGTTTCTCGTCTCGCGTCATCGATGCGCCAGGCGACTGCTCGCCATCGCGGAGGGTAGTGTCGAAAATGATCAGTTTGTCGGTCATGTCAAATCTTTCCGGCTTTGAATTACTAAAAGTCACGCTTGATCGCAGATAAAAAACAGCCACCCAAAAAAAAAGCGGCCCGTTGCTGTTGCAAACGGGCCGCTGGATGGGGTGT